>NZ_JBEDTY010000006.1:0-8317 GCF_040119285.1 Alcanivorax sp. | reverse complement strand
GTTGCAGATCCTGAATCTGATCATTTAACCCCTGGTTAACTATACGGAACTGTTCGCGCTCCTGCTGGCGGTCTTCGGCAGTGCGCTGCTGGTAATGTTCGAAATGATCGCGAATATCCCGGTTTTCATGAGATGCTGAACACTCTCAATCAGCGAGGAGTGTTAAAATGATTCGTAGCATAACGTGGTTGGTTAGGCTCCTGTATTTGCCGTTGTTTTTGCTCGTCGGAAATGGCGTCGCTATCTATCTTGTTGCCGAGGGTTACAACCAAGGTTGGCTGGTATTTTTGATCTTGGTATTTATAGGAATTTCCTTCGCCACCGAAAAACTGACACCCTATGATCGTGCGTTTAATGAACCGCAACAAGATCAGCGACGCGATCTGCTTCACGCCTTTATGAACGAGTCACTTATTGTTATTGGCGTTGCTGTACTCCCGTTATTTGGTGGCTTGCTGGTCTTGGCACCGATATGGCCTTCCGGGTGGCCGCTGGCTTTCCAGTTACTTTTGGCGATCCTCATTTCTGATGTTGGCATCACCCTGGCGCATTTTGCCAGTCATCGCCTCTCTTCACTGTGGCGCCTTCATGCCGTTCATCACAGCGTAAAACGGCTATACGGTTTTAATGGTCTTATGAAACATCCATTGCATCAATTGATAGAAACCGTCGCAGGAACGACACCATTGCTCTTTGTAGGAGTGCCACAAAATGTCCTGATGTTGTTGGTGGTTGCAGTAGTGCTTCAGTTACTATTGCAGCACTCGAACGTGGCGTATTTTACTGGACCGCTGAGGAGGGTTCTCGCAATCAACGCGGTGCATCGTTTCCACCACTTAAATACGGCAGAAGAAGGCGATGTGAACTTCGGGCTTTTTACCACCTTGACGGATCGCTTGTTGGGAACGGCTTATTTTGACTCTGAACGAACGATCGGTACTAAAGATCTTGGTATCGCTTCAACGCCGAATTATCCAGCTGACTATTGGCAACAGTTGATGCAGCCTTTTCGACGGGACAAGACATGAGGTTATTTAGTAATTGATAAATCCGAGAACACGCTCCACATGCCACAGCGGGAGCGTGTTCTCCACTTACCTCATTCCTTTGTTGTTTTCATGGTCGCTGTTATCGCCTTCATCATGAACTTGATGATTCCTACTACCTATGGTACTCACAATAAAAATACATACCCCTATGAATATCGCTGTATCAGCCAGATTGAATGCTGGCCAATGAGAATAGCTCCAGTGAAAATCAAGAAAGTCCACTACCGATCCACGCCATACACGATCAACCAGGTTGCCCAATGCACCACCAAGCAGCATCGAATAGCTCGCCGCTTCAAGCCGGGTTGGACGCCGCCGCATTGTCCAAACCAACCAAACCGATACGCCAGAGGCTAATGCAATAAAGAAATAGCGTTGCCAGCCACCAGCATCAGCTAGCAAGCTGAATGCAGCCCCAGGATTCATCATGTGTACGATATTAAGAATTGAGTTAATCTCCACGCGCTCACTGTACTCTATCGTACGCTCAACGGCATACTTACTCGCCTGGTCCATCAGTAATATCAAACCGGAAAGACACAGCCAACCACAAAAGGTGTTTGTCGGGTTAGAGTTCGCCATGAAGTTAATTTTCTTTTCCTCCAATCGGTAGCGCTTGCTCGACAGGGGTGACGTATACCCAACCGGATATGCTGGGTCCGATTTTCCCGGTTTTGCGTATGATAGCCGTCACCTCATCCACCTGATTGTCATCACAGACCAGAGATAATTGTACTTCTGAGATAACCACGCCAGCTTCGGCAGAATAGGCCAATTCCCGCTCCCCGAGGGGCTTCAAAGTACCCTTGATGTCGAGTAGCGATAGGTTTTTGTAACCCGCGTCACGCAGTGCGTCGATGACATCAGCGGACCGAACGTGATGTATAAAAGCGGTAATTTGTTTCATGTGAATACTCCAAAAAAGTGTCGTCATTGCTGTTGGATGGATCGCGACAATCGGTTGGGTGCCGCGATCCTGAGGGTGTCACTGAGCGATCGGATCGCCGTTGTCATCAATCTCTTTTGGCTTTCGCCAAGCCAGTCGATAAAGGCCGGGAAGTACCAATAGAGTGAGTAACGTGGATGAGATAATGCCGCCGATGACTACCGTGGCCAGTGGTCTTTGGACTTCTGCTCCAGTGCTGGTGTTGAGTGCCATCGGCAAGAAGCCTAATGCAGCCACCAGAGCGACCATCAAAATCGGCCGCAATCTCAACATGGCGCCGCCCTGAATCGCCTGCTCGACGGATTCACCGCGATTGAGCTCATCCCGAAAGGCCGACACCATCATGACCCCCGTCAGTACAGAAACCCCGCATAAAGTAATAAACCCAACACCGGCGGTAATCGAGAGGGGGATGTCCCGTAACCACAAGGCGATAACGCCACCGGTCAGCGCCAGCGGTACGCCACTAAAGACCAATGCCGCATCTTTTGCTGAGCCAAAGGTCATCATCAACAGTGCAAAAATCATCACTAGGGTAACGGGGACAAGCAGGCTTAACCGCTGCGTGGCCGATTGCAGTTGCTCAAAGGTGCCTCCATACTCCAGCCAATAGCCGGGCGGCAATTTCACCTGCTGCGCAACTTTGCCCTGAACTTCAGCCACAAAACCACCCAAATCACGACCGCGAACGTTCGCGCTGACAACCAGTCGCCGCTTGCCGTTTTCACGAGAGATCTGATTAGGTCCAGGCGCCAGGGTGAGACTAGCCACTTCCCGCAGCGGCACGTAGCCGCCGTCTGGCAGCGGTATCGGCAAACGCTCCAACGCGCGCAAGTCACCCCTGACGCGCTCGGCTACCCGTACCACTATCGAGAAACGCTGATCGCCCTCAAAGATCAGGCCGGCTTCCTCACCACCCGTGGCGGCGGCGACCACGTCCTGTACATCGGCGACATTCAAACCATAACGATACAGGGCTGAACGATCCGCATTAATGGACAGAATAGGTAACCCAGACACCTGCTCGACCTTAACCCCTTCGGCGCCCTCGATACCGTTCAATACCGCCGCGATTTCGCCGCCCGATTTCAGCAGTTGCGTCAAATCGTCGCCAAACACCTTGATCCCGAGATCGGATCGCACACCCGATATTAACTCGTTAAAACGCAGCTGGATCGGCTGACTGATCTCGAAGGCATTACCCGGCAATAATGATAACTTCTCACCGATTTCCTCCAGCAACTGCGCTTTGGTTTTGTCAGGGTCAGGCCATTCACTGTGATCCTTGAGCATGACATAACCATCGGAAATGTTCGGCCCCATGGGGTCACTGGCGACTTCAGCCGTGCCGACGCGCGAGAAGTAGGTTTTGACTTCAGGGATTTCCAGCACCGCTTTTTCCAATTGAAACTGCATATCCAAAGATTGAGTGAGACTGGTACCCGGTATTCGCAGCGCCTGGATGGCAATATCGCCCTCATCCAGATTCGGGATAAATTCCGTACCCATCCGCGTTGCCAGTGCGCCGACCAAAACCACAAAGATCAGGGCCGCAGACAATACGAGTACGCGAAATTTGAGTGCCCACGCCAAAACCGGGGCGTAAAACCGTTTGGAATGGCGAACAATGAAATTGTCCTTCTCCTCAATATGCCCCGTCATAAACAGCGCCACGGCGGCAGGCACAAAGGTAAGTGACAGCACCAGCGCAGACAGCAAGGCCATGATTACCGCCATGGCCATGGGCGTAAACATTTTGCCTTCCACGCCGGTCAGCGCCAGGATGGGTAAGTTCACCAGAATCACTACCAATACGCTGATCAAACTCGGTGTAAATACCTCGCGGGTGGCCGCAAACACCGTTTGAAAACGTTCGTCCAGCTTTAAGGTGCGCCCAAGGTGGTGCTGACGTCCGGCCAGGCGCAAAATGCAGTTTTCGACAATGATCACCGCGCCATCCACAATCAAGCCAAAATCGAGCGCACCCAAACTCATCAGATTGGCGCTGACCTTGGTCTGCACCATGCCTGTCATCAACATCAACATGGATAAAGGGATCACCATTGCGGTGAGTAAGGCCGCCCGGACATTGCCCAGCATGACCAGGAGCACGACAACAACCAATATCGCGCCTTCGGCCAGGTTGGCTTGTACCGTGGCAATGGTTTTATCAACCAATACCGTGCGGTCGTAAACCGGTTCCGCGATCACGCCTTCGGGCAGCGTTTTGTTGACTTCCACAAGTTTGGCCGACACCGCCTGGGAAACCGTGCGACTATTGCCTCCTAGCAACATGACGGCGGTACCCAATACTGTCTCCTCGCCATCGAGCGTGGCAGCACCGGTGCGCAACTCTTTGCCGAATCCAACCTCGGCGACATCAGCCACGGTTATGGGTAGGCCGTCACGACGGGCGACGATGATTTTTTCGATCGCCGGGATGTCAGCTACCTGTCCGGGGGCACGAATCAGATATTGTTCGCCATTTTTTTCAATATAGCCCGCACCGATGTTGGCGTTGTTTTTCTCCAATGCCGCCACCAGATCATCGAAGCTGAGCTGGTAGGCCAGCAGTTTTGACGGTTCCGGGGTGACGTGGAACTGCTTTTCAAAGCCGCCAATGGTATTGACTTCGGTAACACCTGGAACCAGGCGCAATTGCGGACGTATCACCCAATCCTGCAAGGTGCGTAAGGCCGTCGCATCATACGGCTCACCATTTTCCATCAAGGCGCCCGGTTTCGCATGCACCGCATAGTGAAAGATTTCACCGAGGCCTGTGGCAACGGGTCCCATCGCCGGATCGATTCCCGAAGGCATCTCGCTTTTCGCCTGCTGCAAGCGCTCGTTGATAAGATTGCGGGCAAAGTAAATGTCCGTGCCTTTTTCAAACACCACGGTCACCTGAGACAGGGCATAGCGTGATATCGAACGGGTACTCTCAACATAGGGCAACCCCGTGATCGCCAGTTCTACCAGGTAGGTAATGCGTTGCTCCACTTCCAGCGGTGAGTAGCCTGGGGCTTCTGTATTGATTTGCACCTGGACATTGGTGATATCGGGTACCGCGTCAATGGGTAGCTGCTGATAGTTCCAGACACCCAGGGCGCCCGTTACCAGCACCAGAAACATCACCAGCCAGCGGCGTGCGATGGAAAATTGAATGAGTTTATCGATCATCACACACTCCTTCGTTGAGCGGCGATAGAATGCTGCTCCGGCCGATGGAATCCAGAATGTCTTTCAGGGAGCTATTAATCATCATCGCCAACCTCCCCTTTACCCAATTCCGCTTTCAAAATAAAACTGTTTTTGCTGACATACACTTCATCTGCGGACAGACCTGCCACCACTTCGGTTAGCTCACCGTCGGTTCGCCCCAAAGTCACTGTACGTGCTTCAAAACCTTCCTCACCCCGAACAAAAACGACAGGGTTATCCTCGACGATTTGCAAGGCTTCGTTGCGGATCACCATTGGAGCGGCTATTTCGGCGCGGGTGATTTGCGCGTTGACAAAGAGACCGGGTTTCCAAATGCCATTCGGGTTGTCGATCAAAGCGCGCGCCATAATGGCCTGATTACCAGTTTGGCCAAGCGGCGCAATATAGATGATTTTTCCCTCTGCGATATGGGTCGAATCGAGACTGAGAATGCGAACCCGCTGGCCTAATTCAACCTGAGCAACATCCTTGGGAAAAACCGACAGCTCCACCCAAACCGTTGAGAAATCCTGTACTACCAACAACGGGATATCCGTAGTGTGCTCGCCAGCGTTTGCATTCCGCTGGGTAACGGCACCATTGAGTGCGGATACTATCGAATAGGTTTTCAGACTTTCATTCGCTTCCACAGTCACCAGGGGTTCGCCTTTGCTAACCGGATCACCAACACTTTTTTTAACTTCCCGAATAACGCCGTCGAAGCGTGCCGTTACCGACTGTACACGCTCTGCGTTGGTGGCGACGACGCCATATACTGGCAAAACATCGCGGATGGTGCCCGAGGTAACGGTTGCCAGCGTAATGCCGGCATGTTTTATCTGCTCCTGGGTCAGCTCGACGTGGCCTTCTTCACCGTGCTCTTCCTCTTCTCCGTGACCCGTCTCGGCGAAAGTTTGTCCAGACAACAGGGTGATCGCAAAGCAACACGTAATTAGACGGATAAATGATTTTTTTAACTGGGTATTTGATTTCATTGTGGGGTTCCTGAAAATGTGTTGTCTTCGCCATACTGTGTCAAGGCCAAGGGCTCTGCTGTTAGCTGCTCAATTTCTGCACCATAGGTTAAGGCGGCTGCGGCCGCTTCGATCTGGGTGCGCCTGGCGCTCAATAATTCCTGCCGCGCGCTGACATAGTCGAGATACCCGTAGCGACCGCGTTGATAGGCCGCCTGAGTTTCTACCAGGGCCTGCTCAAGGGCGGGAATGATGGCGGTGCGCAGTGCCTCTACCGCGACAATGGCTTGTTTGCGGTTGTGAAAAGCCCGGAACAGTTGCGTGTGTAGATCCAGCAGCATTACATCGCGCTCTGCCAACACCTGATTTTTTTCGGCCAACGCGGTCGAAACGGCGCCGACATTTCGCTTGCCGGAAAACAACGGCATGCTGAAACCCGCTACCAACGCGGTGTCATCGGTTTCCTGCAAGCGACGAACCCCCACCGACCAACTGATATCGGCACTGGATTGGGTTTGAGCAAGGCGTATTTCTGCTTCTTTGAGGCGGGACTCTGCTGCGAATACTTCTATCGCAGGATTTTTTTCAACTTTGGCGTACAACAGGTCGAATGCCACGTCCTCGCCAAACTGGAATAGATCACCTTCCACTTTGTCAAAGTCCGGTGAGGTTACCCCCCACAGGGCAGACAACGACACTTTCAAATAAGCAAGCCGTTGCTGCTCCGAAAGCAAAGCGAGCTTCGCTTGCTCGGCAGCGGCCTGTGCCCGTTTGACTTCCGCCTCGGGTGTCGCTCCCGCCGTAGCCCGCTTTTTCACAATGCGTAAGCTCTCGCTCGCCAATTGGGCGGCCTCGCCAGCCAGGGTGACCTGCTCCTGT
Source organism: Alcanivorax sp. (assembly GCF_040119285.1). GTDB lineage: Bacteria > Pseudomonadota > Gammaproteobacteria > Pseudomonadales > Alcanivoracaceae > Alcanivorax. The sequence goes on along the minus strand of NZ_JBEDTY010000006.1, from coordinate 1,268 downwards.
GCCGCTAGCACATCGACGTAACGGCGGGTGACTTCGCCCAATAAGGCCAAGGATTCCACCTGTCGGCTGGCATTGAGCACCGACCGACTGTGGGAGATTACGCCTTGCCGTGCCGCGCGCTTATCCCCCATTTCGATGACCGAAGACAGCGCAATGGTGAGTTCAGCACCACCTGCGCCGCTGAAGTCCCCAGTGCCCCCGACATTTTCAGCGTCAAATCCCAGCTCATACGCCGGTCTTAACCCGGCTGTTTCGGCCTGCCCTTGAAGGGCTGCGTAGCGGTAGGGAAAAACTTTCAAAGACGGGTTTTGTGACAGGGAGCGCTGCACCGCATTGGTCAGCGTGATCGTTGAGTCCCCAGGCTCGGCGCTAAGCCCCGACGAAGAAATGAAAAATAATAAACTGAACAGAATACATCGGCTTTTGATATTCCTCCGCCCCAAAGCGCCAGAACCCGGCGCAGTACGTATTGATAGCATATGGTAGATCCTACTTATTTAAGATAATTCAAACCGCGCGTTGCAACGATAACGGCAACACAGAAAAAACATAATCGGTAAAATCAGGCGATTGGAGGGCGGTACAGCGACGAGGATGGGGCCTCGGGAATGAGGGCTTGAGAGTCGTTATGCAACGAATGTTTATGCAAAAAGTTTGGGTGAGTCAGGTTGCCGGATAAATAGACATGGCAATGGCAGCCATGGTAATGGCAATGAAACAGGCAGTCAGTGGACATATTCTGATCAGTGGGATCAGTAGCGGTCGAGCTATCCAGTACTCCCGATGATGAGCCATCGATGAAATCAGAGGAATAAGGGGCTGTATCCGAATAATTAATGGGATGCACGTCAGCCATAGCTGTCACTGATTGCAGTGCAATCAAGAGTAACAGCAGATAAGACAGTGCTTTTCGACTCATAAACCGAACATAACCCCAATGAAATGGAATAAACTGCGAAGCAGTCCACCCTTGATTACGGATTCAATCCCCGATTGTCCCAGCGCCTTTCGTTTACCTGTTATCCGCTTATCAAAGCGAGCCAGGTCGAGGATTTTTATTGGCGAGTTATCAAAAAAAGACCATTGCTTGTTGTTCATATTGTGCTCGGCTCAGGACTTGAGCTGCAAGATACGGCGCGCACCATTCAACACAATCAAACCGATGATAAGGCCAATCACCAAGTCTGGATAACGTGAGCCCGTCCAGGCCACCAATCCACCGGCAAGGATCACCCCTAGATTGGCAATCACGTCATTGGCGGAGAAAA
>NZ_JBEDTY010000005.1:0-8677 GCF_040119285.1 Alcanivorax sp. | reverse complement strand
GGGTAATATAGGGCTACCTTCTTCTCCAACTGCTTCCACGGAATCAGCTTGTCCATCCGTTCCAGAAAAATCTCGCGGCGGGTTTTACGCTTCTTGGTCTGGTACTCGGCTTCGGAGAAGGTGATCTGATCCATGGTGGCAACGAATCCTGTGCAGTTAACGATGACCGTATTATCGCTGATTTTGAGACTTATTCAGAGTCTCCCTAGAATTCCGAGCGCGGTTGCTCCAAGGAAGTTGCCCACAGTTCCGGCCTCTCCGGGATTCGAGAAGTCAACCGATATGGAGTCGGCGACCCATACCCCCACCAACCCGAAAATCAGTATGCCGCCGATTTTCAGGACGCCGATAAAGGAAGCCACACCCTGAATCATCCGGTTACCCAGCAGATTTATGAGAAACGCTGCCAGGATCAGTGACACCCCGAGAATGGGCACCATTCGCCCGCTTTCGTCGCCACCGAAGAGCTGCATGGTGTAGGAGCCGAACGTGCGGGCCAGAAAACTCTGGGCGATCACCATGGAAAAGTACATCAGCAAGGCGTTAAATGCGGTCGGCAGCCGGTTTCCGTAGGCCTTGTGTAAGTACATGCCGATACCGCCCGCAGACGGGTACGCATCGGAAATTTTGATGTAGGAATAAGCACTGAAGCTGACGATCACGGCGGCCGCCAGAAACGCCAGGGGGAACAGAACGCCCGTCATCTGTGCCATCTGTCCGGTCAACGCAAAAATACCAGCGCCTATCATGACGCCGGTACCCAGCATGACGGTTCCTGGCAGGGTGAGACTGCCTTCCTGATAGCGAGTGGTTCTGTCTTGCTCCCTGCTCATTCAACCTCCGGTTATTGTCGTTTCTATTTACGCTTCATAGGTGGGATTTTGGAACAGCAAAACGGATCATGTTTTGCGTTGGCCCGAACATTGTCGTCTGTAAACCGACACCACGCCAGTTTCCGCTGGGTCCACCACCCGGCCTGCAACCCGCCTCCGTGGGTTTTGATCAGTTCCATTAACTCGTCAAGAGACCAATGGGTTCCATCGTAGACGACATGCAGCTGGTTGTTCGGTTTGCGCTCGGCAAAATCAACACAGGGATGATGGTTGAGTTCATGGATGAAATCGCCCCACTGACTCTCGCCAAATCACTCACCATTTTGGCACGTAGATGCCGGTGAGGTGAGGAGGAGTCCATCCCATTGATTCAGGTTACTGATGAAAATGAATAATCACGGTAATCCTGATGCCTATGCGCCGTATCCTCTTGGCCGTGTAGCGACAAACGTCAGGCACTCACCCAACCGATCTCATTGTACCCGGCGTCGAAAGACCCAAAGGGAGAAAATAAACAGCGTGACACCGATTACCAGCAAGGCGAGAGCCTCATCCCAGAGAACCGCCAGGCCGGCGCCTTTGAGGAAAATACCGACGATGATATCCATGTAATAACGCAGTGGACTCAGCAGGGAGAGGCTTTGCAGGAAAGGCGGCATGGCTTCTACCGGCGTCAAACTGCCCGACAGGAACATCAGCGGGAAAAGTCCGAAAAAGGAGAGCAGCAACGCCTGCTGAAGGGTCCGGCTGTAGGCGGCAATCAGTACGCCCAGCGCAATCGCACTGAGCAAAAAGATGGCGGTCAGCACCAGAAATAAAAGCAGACTGCCCTGAAGGGGCACATCAAAGACTCTGGCAATCACCAAACTCGGAAAGATGGACAGTACGCCCATGATCAGCGTGGGTGTGACCTTGGCCAGGAACAGTTCCAGGGTGGAAATGGGCGTCACCAGCAGCTGCTCGATAGTGCCTCGCTCCTTTTCCCGGACAATAGAGGCGGCCGGGTGAATAACGCCCACCATCATACCGGCCAGAGCAATCATCGATAACACGATAAAACCCGATGTTGTCAGATCGGGGTTATACCAGATACGGATCAGGGGTACCGCGACCCCCTTCTTCCCGGCAGCAGGGAGCGCTTCGCGCTCCTGGCGCTGGACGATCTGCAGAGCATCATTGACGGCATTGGCGGCAATGTTGGAATTGGTGCCGTCCTGGAGCAACTGGAGCTGAGCACTCTTGCCAGCGAGAAGAGCACCTTCGAACCCGGCGGGAACGACCAACACCATGGTGGCATCGCCTTTCTCCAGGAGGTCAGTGGCGGTTGCCACACGGGTTTCCTGAAATTTCAGGTCGAAGGTTTCGCTCACCGCAAATTTCTGGATCAACGAGCGACTCAAGGCGCTGCGATCCTCGTCCACCACCGCCAGGGGCAGGTGGCTTACATCAAAACTGAGCGCAACGGCACAAATGACGACTTCAATGGTGTAAAGCCAAAGTATCAGGGTCAGTATCAACCGGTCACGAAAGAACTGCACGAGCTCCTTGCGCAACAAACCAAATAAGGCAATTCCCATCAGGCCACCTTCTGCTTCATTCGCCAGGCCGCGAAGACAAATACCAGGACCGTATAGACGATCAACATCATCAGATTTGGCAGAACGGCTTCAAGGCCGGCTGATTTCAGTACGATGCCCCGGGAGATTTCCATAAAATAACCGGCAGGGAAAAGCCAGCTATACAGTTGCAGGGCAAGAGGCATGGTGAACAGAGGGAACAGAAAACCGGAAAACAAAAACGACGGCATCAAGGTGACAATCAGCGTTATCAACATGGCCGCCAACTGGGTACGGACCAGGGATGAGACCAACAGGCCGATACCCACCGTGGTCAGCACATAAACGAAAGCGGACGTCAGCAGCAGTATCGGGCTGCCGGCAATGGGGACCTGAAACCAGGCAAACCCCACCACCATGACCATAAGAATCTCCAGGAAAGCCACCAGACCGTAGGGCACCAGCTTGCCGACAACAAACTCGGTTGAGGTGACCGGCGATGCATAGATCTGCTCAATCGTACCGGTCTCTTTCTCACGCACGATCGCCAGGGCGGTCAGCAGGGGTGGGAACGCCATCAGGATCACGGCAAATAACCCGGGGATGACGAAATTGACGCTGCGCAGGGAGGGATTGAACCAGACCCTGGCCTGGACCCGGACGGCGCTCTGACGCGGGGCGGGGAAATTTGCGATTACCGCCTCGGCATAGGCCGATGCCAATCGACCCAGAACAGGATAGCCGCCGTCCACGATCACCTGGACAGGCGCCTCGTCGCCTCTGAGCAGTTGCCGGGCCAAGCCGGCTGGAATCACCACGCCCATGCTGATGGTCGAGCTTTGCAGTGCCGACTCCAGATCGCGGAGATCGGTCGTTTTCTGCTCTATTTGAAAATACCGCGAGCTGTCGAAACGGGCTGACAGGTCGCGGCTTGCCGGCGTGTTGTCCAGATCGTAAATGCCCACGGCAACCTGTTCCACATCCAAATTGACCGCATAGCCGAACAGAAAAAGCATGATCAGCGGCATGATCACGGCCAACGCAATGGTAACCGGGTCGCGAATCAGCTCGCGACTTTCCTTGACGATGAGGGCTCCAAGCCGATGAGCCTTCATGGTCCCAACGCCCGGGAATTGGCCGTTCCCGCCTGTTCTATGGCCGCCGTGAAGAGCATCTCCACCGTGGCGTCGGCTTCGAGGCCGAGCGAATGATTCAGCGATGATCGGCTACCGTGTGCAAGCAGCCGCCCGTCCAGCATTAACGCCAAACGATCACAATAGGCCGCTTCCTCCAGGTAGTGGGTAGTGACCAGCACGGTCATACCGCTGGCGGCCAGCTCACGGATAACCCGCCAGAAAAGGTACCGGGCGACGGGATCGACACCCGAGGTGGGCTCATCAAGGAACAAGACCCGGGGCCGGTGAAGCAGGCTGCAGGCCAGCGCCAGACGCTGGCGCAAGGCACTTGAAAGATCACCGGTGAGCTTGTCGGGAATATCTGTCAGCCCCGTTACTTCCCTGGCCCAGTCGATCGCAGCCCGCGCCGCGCCTCCGGCCAGGCCGTAGGCATTGGCGAAGAAGCGCAGATTTTCGCGGGGAGTCAATTCCAGATAGAGGGAAAATCGCTGCGACATGTAGCCGATTTGTCGGCGCAATGCGGCGCTGCCCCCACCGGAGCTCAGCCCAGCCACCTCAGCACTGCCCTCATCGATAGTAACAAGTCCGCACAGCGCCCTGATCAGGGTCGTCTTGCCCGCTCCGTTGGGTCCCAGCAAGGCGAGCAGCTCACCGGACGGGGCGTCGAAACTCACCCGGTCAACGGCTTTGAAATGGCCGAAGTGGACGCTGAGACCTTTTACCGCCAATCCCTCCCCTTTTCCCCGGTCTTGCCGGGCCAATTCCGGAAACTGCTGCTCGCCGGCCCTCCTGTCCGTCCGCAGCACAAACAGATCCTCGAGCCGGGGCTCGGCCGCCGCCAGGTGGGTTCCCTCGGGCAATAACTCGGCGAGCTGGTTTTCAGCGATGTCCGCGTTCATCACCAGTCGCAGGTGATCCGGCAACCACTGCACTGAATGGACGCTGTCAATTTGAGCCAGGATGCCGGACAACTCCCGCAAGCCTCGTCCGGTATCTCCAGCATTTACAGTGAACACCCTTCCGGCGGCGGGCCTCAGCAGCTCTTCCAGCGACCCATCCGCAAGAACGCGGCCCTGTTCCAGCAGCAGTATCCTGTCGCAGCGCTCCGCCTCGTCCATGTAGGAGGTAGCCACAACCATGGTCAGGCCCTGCGACCGGAAGCGGTCGAGCATGGTCCAGAGATGGCGCCGGGACAGGGGGTCGACGCCGAGCCCCGGTTCGTCAAGGATCAGCAGCTCCGGTTCATGGACCAGATTGGTACATAGCGACAACTTTTTCCGCATGCCACCGGACAGTTTGGCGGCGGGCCTGTCAGTAAAGCGGCCAAGCCCCGACATGGATAGCAACCTTTCTGAACGCTCCCGATAGAGTTCGTCGGGCACATCCCGGATGCGAGCGGCAAAGCTCAGGTTTTCCTTGACGCTGAGTCGATCGTAAAGCGTAAATCCCTGGGACATATAGCCAATCCGGGCAGCAACCTGCTTGGCCTCACGACGGGTATCGAAGCCCAGGACCCGGCATTCCCCCACAGTGGGGTCCAGGATGCCAGCCAACATCTGTAACAGCGTCGTCTTGCCAGCGCCATCAGCACCGACAATGCCCACTCGTTGGCCGCGATCAACGGAAACATCCAGTGGCTCGATGACAACATTGTCTCCGAATTGGCGGCCAAGGCCTTTGGCGACGATGGGTTCCGGGGAAGACATGACGGCTCAGCGCGCCGGAACCGAGAGGGTCGCTGGCCACTCGGCGTCCGGATCCCAGCGAATCCAGGCATCTGCCGGCATACCCGGTTTCAGAGCATCGGCCGGATTATCCAGCACCAGGGTAACGCCATAGACCATCCGAACTCTCTCGTCGGGCATGTGGACATCGCGGGGGGTGAACTGGGCGAAATCGTCAATCCTGCCGACTTTGGCGGAAAAGTCCCCGGGCAAACCGTCCACGCGGATTCTGGCGGGATCCCCCAAGCTGATCCGGTTGAGGATATCACCGGGGACATAGACCTTGAGTTCGAGCTGCTGCAGATTCACCATCGTGGCCAGCGGCTGGCCGGTATCGACAACCTCTCCCGTCTCCACCGCCCGGATCAGAATGGTTCCGGAGAGCGGCGCGGCAACCTCCGCTTTGTCCAGTTGCGATTCAGCCAGTGCCACCTGCGCCGCCCTTGCAGCCACCTGTTCTTCGGCGGCATCCTTCTGCCGCTGGAGAGACTCAATTCGGCCCCGGGCCTCACTGACGGCATTTTCCGCCTGATCCAGATCACTCGAGCTGGCCAGATTGCGGGACCGCAAGTCCCGGATCCGCTGCCGTTGTTTCTCGGCATTCTTGAGATGATGACGCCAGGTAGTGATTTGGCTGTCGAAGCCGTCACGGACTTCCCGCGCCGAGGCCAGCTCGGCCTGTGCCGAGCGCAGGCGGTCTCTGGCATCGGCGGGGTCGATCACGGCTACCGTGTCGCCAGCCGAAACCTTGCTGCCTTCCGCGAGATGGTGCTCGATGACCCGACCGGCCACTTCGGCCGCGATCCGCACTTCCCGCCCCTCGATATGGCCATTGCCATAGACGATTCCCTGCGGCAAGGGCTCTTCCCCAAGCAGAACAAAAACCCCATAAGAACCGCCGGCGAGCACCAACACCGCTATCAGAGACCAGAGCCAGGATTGGGATTTCACCAAACACTCCTTATGACATTACTGTTCAGGTTGGAGCCGGGTTCAGGGCCACTGCCTCTCACTCCAGCCAATGAGATCGCCCACTCTAGCACACGGCAGCCGCCGCGAGCAAGGTCGTTGCCGGATCTTAAGCGGCTCATTCAGGTCGCCCTCGAAGATGGCCGTCAGGGCATCGTCAAAGACGCAAAATGGATTGGTAGCCTGCCACCTCCACCTCAAACCGGGTGTTCTGACGCAAGTGATCCTTCATGGCCTCCAGCGCATCAGGGTCTCCATGAATCAAGTTGATCGGCGTTTCGGGGGCTAAGTCACTTTGAGCCAGCCACTGTTCGATCTCTGTGAAATCTCCATGTCCGGAAAGCCCACTCAACACTTCCAATCTGGCTTTGACAGGAAACCAGTCACCGTGGATCTTGATCCTTTCCGCTCCGCCAATCATCTTGGCCCCTCGTGTTCCCCCGGCCTGATAGCCGGCGAAAATAACAGTTGTGCGGTGCTGGCCCAGGAGGCGCTTGAAATGATGAAGTATGCGTCCACCTGTTGCCATGCCACTGCCGGCAATAATTACGTGGGGGTATGCCTGGCCAGCCAGCGCCTTGGAGTCCTGAACACTGCGACTGTAATGAACGGTGCTACACATTTCGTGGCACTCGGAACTGCTCAATCGGTGCTGATCCTCGTAGCGGCAGTAAATCTCGGAAACATCGATTGCCATGGGACTATCGAGGTAAATTGGAAGCACTGGAATTCGCCCCGCCTTCATCAGGGTAGTGAACATATGCTGTAAAACCTGCGCCCTGCCCACAGCAAAGGCCGGAATCAATATATTGCCCCCTTTGTCGACGGTTTCATTAACGATGTCTGCCAACTGCGACAACGGGTCCGCATCGTCGTGGCGACGATTGCCATACGTTGACTCCAGCATCAGCATGTCCAGAGCTGGCAGAGGCGCAGGTGGCCTCATGAAAATATCGTTGAGGCGCCCAACATCGCCGGAAAAACCGATGCGTTTACCTTCCGTCTCAATAATGATGCAGGCAGCACCGAGAATGTGCCCAACCGGCCGAAGATGGAAGCGTATATCACCGAGCTGGACTTCTTCGTAAAAGTCTACCGGCTGAAACAACTCCATACAGGCGTCCGCATCATCCTGGTCATACAGAGGCTCCGGAGTTTCATGTTTACTCAGTTTATGGCGGCCGAGGTAATGCGCCTCCTCTTCCTGGAGATGGCCGCTATCAGCCAGCAGTATTTCACTCAAATCACGGGTAGCGTGGTGGGTATAAACCGCCCCTCGAAACCCCTGCTTGTACAACACAGGTATATAGCCCGAGTGATCCAGGTGGGCGTGGGTCAGAAGCACTGCGTCCAGTGATTCTATATCCAGCGGCAATGGCTGCCGGTTGCGCTTTCTCAGCCACTTGTAACCCTGGAACAAACCACAATCAACCAGAACCCGCGTCTCCCCCGCTTCAATCAGGAACTTGGATCCGGTAACCGTCTCTGCGCCACCAAGGAATGTAATATTCATCGACTCTTACTCCTGTCCTGATTGAGAAAATGCCTGATCGGTGGCGCCAGCAACTCACTGACATCAATACCGTTGGTACTGTGTGGAATGGTGTTGGTGGTCACCAGAGACTGTAAACCCGCAGCCAAAAGATACTGATCCGAAGCCTCGGCAAAGATGCCGTGCACCGCAGCACAGAGAATAGCCTCCATACCCTGCTCCTCGAGGCTGTCAAGCAGGCGGACCAATGTCGGATTCTCGATGGTCATCAAATGGGCTAACTCCCGCTGGGTCAATCCTCCACCACCACGCTGCAGGCAGACCATGGTGAACCATCGAGCCTGGGTAACCCCAAGGTCTTTCAAGCGCTCATCCAGTAAACTTGCGCCAGCGCCTTGCCACCCGAGCACTGGTGAAAGGAAACTGATCTCGAGGGATTTGTGGGTCCATATCGCTGTCCTGCTATTGCTGACTCAGTAACAGTAAATCGTAAGCTAATCATTGAGGCCAACATAAGTCACACATTGATCTGGGATCAGGCTTGCGCCAGATCAATATGCAACATCACGCGGATTCCGAGGCCAGCTAAGGAACTTCTCCTTCCAGTGAGACAGGTAACTCCTCACTTTTTCAGAGACAGGAGGCCTTCAGCGTATTGTCGCCCTGGTAGACACCCTTGCACCGTGACCGGCAACCGGCTTAAAAAAGCTGGCGCCGAGCGCTCCACAACGCTGTAGCATCTTCACTCGAAACCAGCCCGGTCTTCGGCACGACGTCTTCCAGGCAATCCGCATCCGCTAAGGTCAGTCCCCAGTCGGGTAGAGTATGCGGGGTCGACAACAAGGCCAAGTTCCGCTTATCGGCCAGAATGGCATGTACTCGGGAGGTTGGGTGACCAAAAAATCAGTAGTTCAATAGGTTGAGAGTGTTTTTGCGCTATTTTTCGCGTTTGTCTGCCAGCCCTCAA
>NZ_JBEDTY010000003.1:0-102368 GCF_040119285.1 Alcanivorax sp. | reverse complement strand
GCACAGCCGCGATCGAGAACCGGAGCGCGCCTAGTAGAACTGAGAGCGGGGCTGGGAAATTTATTTCTGGAAGAGCGCCCAAGGCCGTCGAGGCCGAGGACGGTCAAGATCAATAAAACCCGCTATCAGGTAAACCGTAATGCTGCTCCTCTAAGTGAACAGCATTACGGCAATGCCGGGGCTTTTTTGTCAGCTGCGCAAGGGAAAGTTACTCTCCGTTGGCGGCCTTTTCGAAGGCGGACAGCAGGGCGCCCAATGATTGCTCCCCGCGAGCGCCCACTTCATCGATATACACCTGGCGCACCGGCTTGGCTTTCTCGCGGAAAGCGTCGCGTTGGGCTTCGGTGAGTTCGATGATATTGATGTCGCTCTTGCTTTTAATGGTTTCCAGGCGCTCTTCATTGTACTGGCTCTGGATATCATGACCTTCGCGCACCAGGGTCTTGGTGATACCGTGGATCATTTCCTGCTGGTCTGCAGACAAATCATCGTACCAGTCGGCGTTCCCGATCAGAGTGGCCACGAACTGGGACTGCTGCGCGAAGATCATGTAGTCCTGCACTTCGTAGAAGGCCATTTCCTCGTGGGCAAACACTGGTTGAATGTTGCCTTCCGCCTGCCCTTGTTGCAGAGCGCTATACAGCTCGCCGTAAGCAATGGATGTGGGCGACGCGCCATAGGCTTTATAGGTGGCGCGCAGTAGGCTGTTGTCCATCACGCGGATGCGGAGGTTCTCGATGTCATCCGGCGTTTTCACCGCTTTGTTACTGGTCCATACCTGATAGCCTTCTGGCAGTTCGGCCAGTGGCACCAAACTGCGCTTGCGGAAAGATTCTTGCCACGCCTTGCTCTTCAGAAAGGTATCGCTGTTCAGGCCTTGAGCGGTTACCCATTGATCGCTGGGCATAATATAGTTCAGGTTGAGCAGTTGGCTTTCCGGTACCGTTCCACCCAAGGCGCCGGAGCCGAAGCCGAGTTGAATGGCGCCACCCTGGACCGCGTCGTACAGAGCGGAATAGCTGGAGCCCCATTTGCCGTAGGGGAGCAGTTGAACGTCGACCTCCCCTTTACTTTTTTCTTCCACCAGTGCCTTGAAGCGTTCGGCATAGCTGTGCTGAACACTGCCTGCAATTTCCTCCAGCCCGAAACGCCAGGTGTCGGCGTTGGCGGTGGTGGTCGTGGCGGCAAGAAAGCCAAAAGTAGCGGCGCAAATAAATCGATTAAGTCGCATGCCTTTACCTTGATAGTGTTTGTGGGTGCCAATCACTACATTGCATTGGGGCTGAGCTGTCAAGGGAGTCGCCGGCAATGCTGGCACCCCGGCAGGCATGATGCGACCATAGGCAATGTTCTACGGCGTGTTCAGCCTGAGCGGGTTTGCGGGGGCGGAAAAGCACAGGCAAAAGGTGATGGAGAGGGCAAGGCATTGATCAGACAAATTCTGCGTACCGGTGTATTGAGCATGCTGTTGGTGCTGGCCGCCAGTGTATGGGCGGAGCAAGATGCCAACGTGGCCGTACAACAACCGAGACCGGAGGCTCAGAGCGAGATTGAGAAGGGGCCCGTGATTTCTCAGTTTCGGGAGAACTGGATTCTCAGTGAATTACGCATCTTGCGCCAGGACATGATGGAATATCGCAACCAGATGAATCTGCTGGTGACTGATCGTGAGCTGGGAGTGGCGGATAAGGCCATGGGCTATGCCACCAATACGGTTACTTATTTCTTCTACCTCATTGCCGGCGCCGCCTCGATCCTTGCCTTGGTGGGTTGGTCTACTATCCGTGACCTGAAAGATAATGTGCGAGTGTACGCGGAAAAGGAAATGGCTCGGCTAACCAGTGAATATGAATCACGGCTGGCAGATCTGGAACGTGAACTGCGTAGAAAGTCTCTCTCTATTGCCGAGAACCAGGAAGAAATCGAGCGCACCAACGACATCCACAGCCTGTGGCTAAAGGCTACCAAGGAGCCCAGTGCCCAGGCCAAAATCGAACTCTATGACCGAATCTTGGAGTTGCGCCCGGATGATCCGGAAGCATTGGCCTGGAAAGCGGATGCGGCCCTGGAGTTGGGTGAGCAGCGCTGGGCGTTGAGCCTGTGTGATAGGGTGTTGGAAGTGGATGAAGAGAATCCCCACGCTCTCTACCAACGGGCCTGTGCCTGGTCCGGGCTGGGGGAAATAGAAAATGCCTTGACCGACTTGGCTGCAGCCATTCAGACCGCGGAAACCCTGCGTCGCCATGCCCGTAGCGAAGAAATGTTCGAGCCCCTACGCGAGTTGCCCCGCTTCAAAGAACTGGTCGGCAGCGACGAAGATGCGGGCTTTTCCACCTGATAGTCCCTTTCTGTCGCTCTTATAGCAAAACCTGCGTCCGTAAATGGTCAATTTGCGAGTCAGTTTCTGCTAGACTTGCCCCCCTTGTATGAGCGGGCGATGACGAGCGGATTACCGTTTCGTTCACTTGGGCAGCCTTATTCTGGCTGTTTTCAGTGCCCCAATGGAGAATCCCATGACTCGTGACAACGGTGCCGGTAGCACCAAACAGATGCCGGATGTGGCCTCTAACTCCATGGTGGATCATATTCACACCACCTTGGATTGGGTGGGTATGAGTGAGATCCACTTGCCTGCTCGCGTCAGCGATACCTTGGCTGGCGAACGTCCGGTGAGCACTTCCATTCAGGCCTATGTGAACTTGGCCAATGCGGATGCCAAAGGCATTCACATGTCGCGTCTGTTCTTGATGTTGGAAGAGACCTTTGGTGACCACTCGGTCAGTGCGGGCTCCATTGAGCAACTGTTGCGTAACTTCCTGCAGACCCATGAGGGCCTCAGCACACGCGGTTTTGTACAGCTCGACTTTGAATATTCCATGCGCCGCGCAGCCTTGAAGAGCAGCTACTCTGGCTGGAAAAGTTATCCGGTCAGTATCAAAGGCACCCTGTGTGAAGACGGCATGCGCATTGAGTTGTCAGTGGAAGTGCCGTACTCCTCTACCTGTCCTTGCTCAGCCGCCTTGTCTCGCCAGCTGATTCAAGAGCAATTCCGCAAGGATTTTGAAGCAGGTACGGTAGATACGGCCGCCGTGTTCGATTGGCTGGGCACCGAAGAGGGCGTTCTGGCCACCCCCCACAGCCAGCGCTCTATTGCCCAGGTTCGTGTCCTGCTGGACCACGGTGAGGGTGATGCTTTTCCGATCACCGCGTTGATCGATTCCATTGAGGGTGCGCTGAAGACCCCGGTTCAGACTGCGGTGAAACGGGTGGACGAACAGGAATTCGCGCTGTTGAACGGCCAGAATCTGATGTTCTGTGAAGATGCGGCCCGTCGCTTGAAGACTGCGCTGAACCCACAGTCTTGCTACAAGGACTTCTGGTTGCGTGTGAATCACCTGGAAAGCCTGCACGCCCATAATGCGGTCGCCATCGTGACCAAGGAAGTGGACGGCGGTTACCTGCCGATTCCTTGATTGAGCGAGGCGTCATGCAACACGCGGTGCATCATGCCGCAGGGAAAAGAAAAAAACTGCGTAGCGACAGCCTCTAACGCGGTTAATATTAAAAAGCCCCCCTTCCCCTGTCGGAAGGGGGGCTTTTTTGTGTTTGCCTGATCTATTCCCCGCCCGAGCTCAACAGACGAGACGGCTCTGTTTGTAGGGTAAGGCTTATAGAAAAAACTCTAACCCCGTGGTAAATGAAAAGTTTTGCCGAAGCGACAGGCCGTGTTTGGGTAGTGGGGCACAATACAGCGATTTTTAACGGGCCTTTTAAGGCGTGTATATATTCATGCGTGTCCTGGATTTGCTCGGGCCGATTTCGGTGAGCGACTATCGGATATAGCCTCCCGTTGCAGACTGTTGTCCGCGTGATGTCTTTACGGCCCGCATAGGCCCGTTGTTAAGATGCGCTTTTTGTGATGATTCCTGATTGCTTATAAATTGATATGGGGCAGCTTTTACAGTGCACGGCAGGGTGTATGCTGGATCGTAAATTCAACTGAGTTCGGTTTAGCGTATGGGTGTCACCGCGATCAGCTTTCTGTGCGTGCTGGCGTTATTTCTGATTATCGGCATTTCCTCGATCCGGAAAAAACATGAGGACGTTAACGATTATCTGACAGCGGGGTATAACACCCCGGCGTGGATCATCGGGCTGTCTTCCGTGGCCACCAATAACTCCGGGTACATGTTTATCGGCCTGGTTGGCTATACCTGGGTAGCCGGTGTGTCGGCCTTCTGGGTGGCGCTAGGCTGGTTAGTGGGGGACTGGTTTGTTTGGCGAGGGTTCCATCGTCGCCTGCGAGAGTATTCGGAAACCCATCCGGTCAATACCATCCCTGCTCTCACCTCCCAGAACCCTGCGTTGGCTTCCAGCCCCCTGCGTATTTTGTCTGCGCTGCTGACCCTAATATTCCTGTCGGTTTATGCGGCTGCGCAGCTCAAGGCGGGAAGCAAGGCGTTGCATGTTATGTTTGACTGGCCAATTTGGCTGGGTGCGGTATTGGGTGCGGTGGTGGTGGTGCTGTATTCCTTTGCCGGTGGTTTACGGGCGTCTATTTGGACTGATGTAGCCCAGTCGTTTGTGATGTTGTTTGGCATGGTACTGTTGTGCATTGTTGCCATGATCAACGTGGGTTTTCCGTGGAGGCTGGTCGATGAGCTGCGCAACATTAACCCGGCCCTGCTTGATTGGACCCCGGATAACTTGGCCTTTGGCACCGGTGCTTTTGTACTGGGCTGGGTGGCGGCGGGCATTGGCGCTATTGGTCAGCCGCATATTTTAGTGCGTACCATTGCATTACGCAGCCCAGAGGACGTCCCGGCAGCCCGCAAGGTGTACTTTGCCTGGTACCTGCCCTTTGCGCTGCTGACCGTAACCATCAGTCTCTACGCCCGCGTACTACTCGCAGGAGAGCTGTCTGATCCGGAACTGACACTGCCCACCATGGCCCAGGCTTATCTGCCTGATGTGCTGGCCGGCATGGTGCTGGCGGCCATCTTTGCCGCCACCTTGTCCACGGCGGATTCCATGTTGCTGTCCTGCTCAGCGGCGATCAGCCAGGATTTGATTCCCCGGTTCGGGCAATCCTATGTACGAACCAAAATAGCGACCTTGGGCATTACCTTAGTGGTGCTGGTGGTGGCGCTGGCCGCGCCGGCTAATGTGTTTACGCTGGTAGTGTTCGCTTGGTCGTCGCTGGGGGGCACCTTGGGGCCGGTGATTGTGCTGCGGGTAATGCATGCCCGCCTGACTCGGACCACGGCGTTGGTGATGATGCTTGCGGGTTTCACTACACTGATTACCTGGCAGGCGCTTGGTTATTCTGAATCCCTGTATGAATTGTTGCCGGCTCTGGTGGTGTCTTTTGGGGTTTATGCCGTGATGCGGCCTTTCTACCGGAAGGAGGCGTGAATGCCACAGTCCAATCCCGAGCAAGATAAGCGCAAAGCGCTGTATGCGGTAGACCCCTTGGTGCCGCTTGATCAGCTGGATCCCGCCACCGACCTGATCGACCCTGACACCTTGTCCCTGTTGGTGCTGATGGTGTGTGAGGTCCCAGAGGAAAGTCTCGCCCTGTTTCGAAAACGCCTGGTCCCTCCGAGCCAGTTACGCCAGCAGGTGGCTGCGCGGGAAGTGGAATTGCAGCGGCACATGCTGGATATCACACGAAAGCTGGAATCCATGGGCTATGAAGTGGACTCGCGGGTGGCGCGGGGTAGTAAGACCGGTCAGGTGATTACCGAGGTGGCCGATCGCGAGGCGGTGAATCTGGTCATTCTTCAGCGACGACGACAAAAAAACTGGCAGCGGCTATTGGTTGGTAGTGTGGCAGATTACGTTGCCCGACACATTCGGCAGCCTCTGCTGATCATGCCTTATGCATAATCGGGTAATGATTGTGAGGATGAGCAGATGAGCGAATGGGGCTAAGACTCCTCTCTCCTAGCGTGTAGTGTGTGGGAAACGTGACGTTTGCTCTTCGCTTTCAGCACGGGACCACACAGGAGGTCGGCAAACTGTTTTTTTCCACTCTCCCGAAAAAAACGCCCACTAAATGGTGGGCGTTTTTCGTTCAGCGTGTTGCTTGAAGCGTGCGTAGCCTAATCAGAACCGGCCATTCAGGCCAAGCCCAAGATGCGTGATTTCGTCACCGCTGCGATCCACTAGCCGCATGTACTCCAAGTTGAGGAACAGATTTTTGGAAATGGAGAAATCTACCCCTAGGCCAAGAGACAAGTCTTTGTAGTTTTCACCGTCGGAACCGCCGGAGTTATCGTTTTCGGTGGTTTCCATGTAGGTGGCACCGACCAGGCCGTAGGGGCGTACCGGCATGGTGTTGGGGAACTGGCCACGAAAATAAGCACCGTAGTAGCGGTCGATCTCCACGTCCACGTTGTTGCTTAGTTCATCTTCATCAATGCCCAAGCCCAGACGCACTTCGCCACCGAGGGTTTCGTCGCGGTTGATCCAGCTGCCGAATTTGAATTGCAGCGCTTCGGGTTTGGCGCTAGCAGTGGTGTTGTCAGGTTCAATATCGCTGCTAATGATATCAATACCAGCAAAACCGCCGGCGTTGGCGACAAGGGGCATTGCCAAAGCTGCGGCAAACAGTACTTTTTTCATGGGTTCTCCCACAGGGTATTAAGTCTCGACGCAATAATAGACTGATTGTAGTGAAAAGTGAGGCCGACGGCGACCAGTGCCGTCTTGGGAGGAAACAGAAGGCTGCTTGAAAAAGGTGAAGAGAACCCCCTGCAAGCAGCCTGGTGTTAGCAGTTCCGATGCTTAATGGTCATGGCCATCGTGATCGTCTTCGTCTTCGTCCTCATGGTCTTCTTCGTCATGGTCGGTATCAAGGCCAGCCCAGGCAAGAGCCGCAGGCGGGAAGGTCAAGGGTAGTGATTCTTCAACGTTGCCTTCTTCCAGGTGCACCACGACGATAGATTGATTGTCGCTATCGGAAAGATAAATATGTGCGGGCTCACCGGCCACAACCATATGAGTATTGCCCGGCGCGATGGCCTCTTCTACGTGCGCATGTTCACTCCAATCGGTTGTATCAAAGATGCGCAGGTCACCGGCATCATCCAGCAGCACTAGGTGCTCGGCGTGGGGGTCAAGGCTATGGCTTTCTAGCGATACAATGGCGCCTTCGGTCCAATCCAGCTCTTCAGCGTCGCCGTCTTCCGGATGTATGACGAGGACTCGATCACCGGCATAGCCTATAAACTGGCTCAGTTCGTGATGGCTGTCGAAGCTGCCAATTCGCTCTCCAGCCGCAAGGCCCAGGGTAGCGTTATCCACATGCTCAGCGGTGAATTCCTCACCGTTCTGGTGGACGATCAGGATACCGTCGTCACAGCCAAACACGGAATAATCTTCGTTTGAGCCTGCACCATGCAGGTCTGGGCAGGTCGGTGAGATGGTGTCTTCCTTGTGATAGTGATCGTTGTGCTGATGGTAGACGTCCACGGTTTCCGGGAGGCCGATGTCGGCGGTGCGGAAGGTGGTGAGCAACACATCGCCACGGGGTTCTGCAACGCCATGGTGAGCACTGGTTAGCGTTTGGCTGGCTTCGCTGGAGGCCGTTTCCAAAGATTCATCGGTGAGGAGCTCCACCTGGGCCATGACAGCGTTGTCTGCATCGCCATCATAGAACAGGGCGGCCTGTTCACCATGAACCCGAAAGTGGGTTGGTGCCGGGCCAGTCAGCGTTCCTGCGAAGGAGGGAATCACTTCATCCACGTGGTCGTCATGCAAGTAGAGGCCGCCATCAATGACCTGTAGCTGGTCGTTATCACGCTGTATTGCCAGAACAAAACGCTTGCCCGGGCTGGTGTAGAGTGCGCTGGCATCATAATCCAGGCTCAAGGTGCCGGGCAGCAAGGCATTGGCCTCAAGGTCATACATGTAGAGCTGGGTGCCGTCATCACCAGCGGCAATCACCAGGCGGCCGGGGTGATCACTCTCTGCATGCTCGTGTTCATCTTCACTGCTACCCAATGAACTGGAGCCCGTTTCGTTACAGCCGACCATGGAAAGAGCGGCAAGCAGGGACAGCGGCAGTGCAGCGTTCTGTTTCAGGTTTTTCATCATGCGTGGCATGGGGTTCTCCATATTCATATTGTTGTGCCCGGCGGAGTAAAGGCGCCGGTGCGGATGCCGTTTAACGTTGCGGCTCAAAATTCAATGCGGGTGCCTACGGTGATATTGCGGCCCGGCTCCGGCACGGTGCTGGCCAGGAAAGACGAGTGGTTGAACACTTCTTCACCCAGCAGGTTGTTACCGCGCACAAAGAAGGTATAGCGTTGGTCGCCTCGTAGTCGGTAGCTGAGGGTGGCGTTGACCATGTCGTAGGCGGCGGTGCGCTCCTCGAACCCTGAAATTTGGTCCTGAACGAAGCTGCGATACACTTCCAGTTCACCGTCGAAGTTGCCCACGTAGCTATTGAGGCGAGCGCCCAGTCGCTTGGCCGGAATGCGGGGCAGGTAGCCACCGTCATCGAAGGTAGCGCGGACCATATCACCAAAAACGGTGATGCCAACCGGATCGATACCGTAGTAACTTAGAGACGCTTCGGCACCCGTGAAGGTGGCGTCACGCTGGCTGTACTTGATCAGCCGGAAGTCTTCCTGTTGATCCAGAGTGCGGGCATAGATGTAGTTGTTGATACGGTTTTCGAACACGCCCAGATCAAACAACCAATCACCACGGGTTTTACGCAGGTTCAGGTTGGCGTTGAGGCTGACTTCATCGTCCAGGTCACGTTGCCCTCCACCGCAATCACTGAGCAGGCCGCATTCGTAGGTGTTGGTGGCCAGATGAACCCCCTCTGCATACAACTCTTGGGCACTGGGTGCTCGGCCAGAGTGGCCTACGGACAGTACTAGCTCGTAACCGGGAACAAAGGCCCAGTTGGCTGCGCCGGAGAAAGACGCATTGTCCGCTGTGACTTTGGCAAGAGCCTGGCCGTTGCGTTGGTCCGGTGTTTGCGTCAGGTGCTCCTGGCGCGCTCCCAATTCGAAGGACCATTGTTCATTGAGGACATATTCCTCTACCGCGAATATGGCGATGGATTCAGTTTCGGTTTTCGGCACGAAGGCTTCATGCCCCAGGGAGCTGAAATCGAAGTTGGTGTACTGAAGCCCCACCACGCCGCGCCAGTTACCGAACGGTTTATGCTCCACTTCCAGCCGCGCGTCTTCACCCTTGTTGGTGAAAGTACTGCCGATGGCCCCTTCTTCGATTTCGTGGTGGCGGTAATCGGTGTGGTTACCTCGAAAGCGAATGGCAGCAATGCCCGAGAAGGGGTCGCGGTATTCACCTCGGACATCCACTCGACGGCTGGCCAGGTCCACGTAGGGGACAATTTCGCCCTCATGGTCGTGATCATGGCCGCCAGAAGGACAGCTCAAGCTGGTGCCGTTGGCCTCGCACTCTTCAAATTCGTGGCTATGACCGGGCAGCCCGTAGTTATCGCGGCGATAGCTGTAAGCCATGCCGAAGAAACCTTGATCGCCAATCCAGGAGGCTCCAATGCTGGTATTGTCGCTTTCCGCATAGGTGCCTGGGACGGTGAGCTCTTCGAAGCCGTTTACTTCGTAATCCTCCGCATCGCGACGGCTACCTTCCACCCGAAATACCAAATGGTCGGTAGCGGAAACGGTGATGCCTGCAGCGGTGGCGTTCTCATCGGCCACGCTGTTGGCTCGGATTGCCACGAAACCTTCCACCTCTTCTAGAGGCCGTTGGGTGGGGATGCGGTTGTCTAGCACGTTTACAATGCCACCGCTGGCGCCGCTGCCATAGAGGAGGGTAGACGGGCCGCGTAGAACCTCGATCTGGCGAGCCAGCATGGGTTCTACAGTGATGGCATGGTCTGGTGAAATGCTGGAAGCATCCAGCACCTGGGAGCCGTCACTGAGAATACCTACGCGTGGTCCGCCCTGGCCACGGATCACCGGTCGGCTGGCGCCACCACCGAAGGTGTCGCTGTGGACTCCGGGCTGGTTTTTCAGGGTTTCACCGAGAGTGTCCTTGTTCTTCTGAATGAGAGTTTGTTGATCCATCACTGAATAGGGTGTGCTGGAGCTGCTGCTTCCTAGCGGCAGGGCGGACACGTCCACTTGTTTTAGCTCGTGAGCTTTCTCTAGGCCTGCACTGTTGTTTTCAGCTTCAGCCAATACTGCCGTGGGTGCCAATAGGGCCACGGCGACGCACCCGGAGAGGGTCTGGCGTCGAAAAGTCATAACTACCTCTGTCTCTAACATTCATGCAAGGCATGAGTAAAAGGGCGCAGCCGGGTTGAAGGGGCTGGCCGGACTCATGCCGGAAACACGTTCTTTCCTGAAGGCAGCCAAACACAGCAAATGCCTCTCGAGTAGAAAAGCAAAGTGGTGTGCCATCGTGATCAGGGGGCAATAGCGGAAATCAGGTAGAGGCAGGGGGGGCCGCGGGGCGGGTAGGGATTGCGCTCGTAACGGTTTGCCACGGTGGTGGCGGGGGCAAGCGGAACGGGCTCGGTGCGTGTGGTATCCGGCACGTTGTAGGCGCTGGGCAGAGCCAGCATGCCGTGGCCGTGGGTACAGACCTGGCAATCGGCAGAGGCTAACAGGTCCTTGGTAGGGCTATGTTGTCCGACGTCAATGTGGGTGGGGGCGTGCCATGCCAGTATTAATTGGACAAGAAACAGCCCGACAACCAGCGGTAAAACCAGCGGCAAAGAGTGCCCGCGACGGTATGAGCTCAGCGTGGCCGGGATCATTGTGAGGAATCCCCGCTGTGGTTGTTGCATAGCGGTGTGCACTGTTGCGGTTGCTGTTCAGGCTCAGTGCCGGGCACATAATCAAAACCGCCCGGGTGCCATGGGTGGCACTTGCACAGCCGTTTCGCTGCCAGTGCGCTGCCGCGCAGACTGCCATGGGTCACTACCGCCTGCCGGGCGTATTCCGAGCAGGTGGGGTAGAAGCGGCATTGGTTGCCTATCCAGGGGCTCAGCACCTTCTGGTATAGCCAGATGGCGCCAAGCAGAAGCGATTTCACGAGCGAAATTCTGCCTGTCGTTAAAGGTTGTGGGTTGTAAAAGATTCATGATAAAGGCATCGGGTACGGAGATACCAGTGTTGATCTATTGTCTTACTCGCGGCGTGATAAGAAAGTGCTGCGATTTCATGGCGATGGAATTCTAATGCAGCCTTGCGGTTACAAGGAGGGATCATGAACAAAGCAACAGGATGGACTCGCCCGGTACGGCTATCGGCTTTGGCTGTCACCTTGATGTTAACTGCCGGCGCTATGGCAGCGGATTGGCAGACGGTGAACAAAGGTGAGGCGCGCACCGATATCAGTACCTACGAAAAAGCCATGGCAGACAGCCCAGTGAAAGCGTTCCGTGGTGTTACTGAAGTGCAGGCCTCAGTGCTGAGTGTGTTGGCGGTGATGGCCGACACCAACGCCTGCTCGGAATGGTTGTACCAGTGCCAGTCTTTGGAACTGCGGGATAATGATCAAGCGTATCTTCGGCTCAAGGGTATCTGGCCGGCCAAAGATCGTGATGCTCTGATCAAGACCCACGCTACGCAGAACAAAGAAACGGGTGCTATTACCCTGGCTTCTCAAGCGGTGGATGGCGAACCGGAGCATGCGGGGTATGTACGCGTTGCTGCGCTGGAAGATCAGTTCGTACTGACGCCGCTGGACAATGGCTGGACTCGCATTGAGTTTGAAACCTTTATTGACCCCGGCGGCAATGTCTCTTCGGTGGCTAACGTCATTTCCCACAAAGCGCCCCAAGAAACCCTGCAGGAGCTGCGTGAGATGGCCAGAAGTGAAACCTACCAAAAGGCGGGGCTAGACCAGGCGGTGAAGCGTTACTCTAAATTGAAAGGGATAGATTTGCCGCAGAGCCATCAACCTGAATGAGGAAGTTCGGCAGTCGGAGTAACGAGTCACAATCTGAATGGAAAGCATGCGCGCCGGTAATTGAGGACAATTCACCGGCTGCTGCTTGTATACTTATCCGCTGGTCGCATACTGCGGGCAGCGTACTTTTTGTTGTGTCCTGTTGAAGAGAAAAGTAATGAGAAAAATATTGCGAGCGATATGTGTGGCGTTGTTGGCCCCCTTAGTGCTGCTGAATCCAGCTTGGGCAGCAAACTGGAAAACTAACCAGCAGGGCGAGGCTCGAGGTGATGTCACGACCTATGTACGGGACGTTTCCAACAGCCCCGTTAACGCCTTCAAGGGTATTGTCGAGGTAAAGGCATCCGTCACCTCGGTGCTGGCTGTGATTACCGCCGAGGATACGTTCCATGAGTGGATTTTCCAGGTCAAAGGCGCCGAGCGGCTTTCGGAGAAAGAGCGCGTAGAAATTCACATGCGTTTTAATGGTATCTGGCCGGTTTCAGACCGTGACGTAGTGCTGGCCAACTCGCTTAGCCAGAATAATGAAAGCGGTTCGATTACCCTGCACAGTGTTAATGCCGAAGGCGTGCTGGAAAAACAGGAAGGTTATGTACGTATCCCTGCACTGGATAACCAGTTTGTTATTACGGACATCGGTGATGGTTGGGTACGGGTCCAGTTCGAAACCTTCATAGACCTGGGCGGTAGCGTGCCCGTTTGGTTGACTAATATGGTGTCCACCAAGGCACCATTAGTAACCTTGCAAAGCCTGAAGGTCCAGCTGGAAAAACCGCGCTTCGCCAATGCCACCCGAAAAGATTTGCCGCCACTGCCGGGTATGGACACACTGTCATTGGAGGACTAATTTCCGGCGTCTAGGCCGGTAGAATCACTTGTGAGTGGCGCCCCGGGTAATACGCCCGGGTCGAAACGTGAGGGCGAGCTATGGTGCTGGCGCGGTTTCAGCAGTGGTATACCCAGTTACGCTCCAGCATGTGGTTGTTGCCGGCCTGTTTCCTGGTCGGCGCGTCGATGCTGGCGTTTGCCCTGACGGCCATCCCCGGTGAGTTGCCCAAGGCCGATCAACATTGGTGGGCTTCTCTGCTGGCAGTAAGCCCGAAAGGCGCCAGCGCTGTGTTAACGACCATCGCTGGTTCAATGATTACCGTGGCCGGGGTGACCTTCTCCATAACCATGCTGGTGTTGGCTCAGGCGGCTAGCCAGTATTCCCCCCGAGTGTTGCGCGACTACATGGCCAATCGTATTAACCAGCTGACGCTGGCGGTGATCGTCGGCGTGTTTGCCTATTGTCTGTTGGTATTGCGAGCGTTGCCAGAGGAGCCTCTGCTGCTGGGGCACGGCATCGCCGTGATGGTAGCGTTGTTTGGTGCGTTTGTCGGGTTGGCGCTACTGATCTATTTCATTCATCACATCGCCAGCTCAATTCAGGTTTCTCAAGTAGTAGCGACCATTACCGAAGATACCTTGAGAGCAATAGCCCGGCGTTACGATCAGGCGTTTGGGCGTGTTGCGGAAAACTCGGCTGCTCTACGCGCCCAGAGGGTAAGGTCGCAAACGACGGGGGGGCAGACATTATCGGCCCCCCTTACTGGGTTTGTGCAGCAGGTTTACTTGAACGGGTTGGTGAAGGAGGCCGAGGAACAAGGGCAGATCATCACCATGTGTGTGTCGGTGGGTGAGTTTGTGGTCAAGGGGCAACCGTTGTTGTGTTTGCACGGGCCTGGCTGGGAGCCGGCACGCTGCGCGGCGCTATTACGCTGTTATGTAATCAACCGGCATCGCACCATCGAGCAAGATCCCGCCTTTGGCATTCGGCAGTTGGTGGATATCGCCATCAAGGCTTTGTCTCCGGGGATCAATGATTCCACCACCGCAGAACAATGTGTTCTGTACCTCGGTGCGGTGATTGCAGATCTCTCCGCGCGGCATATGCCGGAACCGTTTCGGCGCGTTAACGGGCAGTTGCGGCTGCAGTGTAAGCAACGGGATTTTGCGGATTATGTAGGCGAGGCATTTACCCAAATTGTCTGTAACGCGAGTGGAAATATGGCGGTGTTGGCCACACTGGGGAGTTCGTTGGCCATGCTGGAGCGGGCCGTGCCGTCGGAGCGGTTAAGGGCGATAGAGCAACAGCGGCGCCACTGGCTAATACAAGTGCGCGGCAGTCTGTCCCGGCAGGACCAGTTGGCATTGCTAGGCTGACGGCAGCACAAGGTGGCGGCGGACTTGGCATCGCGGTGGATCCACCGCTCCTGCAGCCAAGCTAGGGAGGGAGGGGGCCCGGTCTCCGGGCGCGACTTTGACATGGGGGGAAATCGGGCTTCGCACCGCGTTGTTGCGTGAAAGAATGCTGCGTGGAACGTTTCTTGTCATCGGCTCCAGCGGGTGCCTTCGCGGGTGTCTTCCAGTTGAATACCGGCATCGGTGAGTTGTTGGCGGATTTCGTCGGCGCGGGCGAAGTTCTTGTCTTTCTTGGCTTGGGTACGCTCTTCCACCAGGGCGTCGATGGCGTCGTTGCTGAGGCCGTCTTCGCTCGCATTCTTGTTCTGGAACCAGGCGGTGGGCTCCACGGTGAGCAGGCCGAGCAGGTCGGCGGCGGCCAGTAGTTCGGCTTTCAGCTTGGGCTTGTCGTCAAGCTCGGCCTTGTTCAGTTCACCGGCAATAGCGTGCAAGGCGCTGACCGCTTCGGAGGTGTTCAGATCGTCCTTTAGTGCGTCCAGTACCGGATGGTTGTCCGGCAGTTGGTAGCCCGCTTCTGGTGCCACGGTTTCACCGCGACCCAGCAAGGCGTAATAGAGCGTATCCAGGCCTTTTTCTGCATTATCCAGTACATCGGCTGAGAAATTCAGCGGCGAGCGGTAGTGGCTCGATAGCAACGCGAAGCGCAGCGTTTCGCCGTGGTACCGGGTGAGCAGGTCGCGGACCAAACGGAAGTTGCCCAAGGACTTGGACATCTTTTCGCCGTCGATGTTGATGTAGCCGTTGTGCAGCCAGTAACGCACGTAGTCGGTTCCGTGGGCGCAGCAGCCTTGGGCAATTTCGTTTTCGTGGTGCGGGAAGATTAGATCCTGGCCACCACCGTGGATATCAATTACATCACCCAGGTGCTTGTGGATCATGGCGGAACACTCGATGTGCCAGCCAGGGCGGCCACGTCCCCAAGGGGAGTCCCAGCCGGGCTGTTCATCGGTGGACGGTTTCCAAAGAATGAAATCGCCGGGGTGGCGTTTGTAGTCCGCCACTTCCACCCGAGCGCCAGCAAGCATGTCTTCCAGTTTGCGACCGGAGAGCTTGCCGTAGTCGGGCATGGATTCCACCGCGAACAGCACTTGGCCATCGGCTTTGTAGGCGTGCCCTTTTTCTACCAAGATAGCGATCATCTGGATCATCTCGGGGATGTGATCGGTGGCCTTGGGAATGATGCTTGGGGTTTTGGCATTCAATGATGCCATGTCGTCGGCAAAAGCTTGGGTAAAGCGTTCGGTGAGGGTGCTGATCGCTTCGCCGTTATCCGCTGCCGCCTTGATGATCTTGTCATCAATGTCGGTGATGTTACGGGCGTAGACCACGTTCGGGTAGAGTCGTTGCAGTAACCGGTACAGAACATCAAAGACCACCACCGGGCGAGCGTTGCCAATGTGGACGAAGTTGTAAACCGTGGGGCCGCACACGTAAAGGGTGATGCGGTTAGGGTCCAGCGGAATGAACTCGTCCTTTTTGCCGGTGAGGGTGTTCTGCAATCGTAAGGTCATTTGCCGTACAACTCTTTGGGGTCTTTGATGGGGGCTTTATCGATGGTCACATTGTCGGCGTCGGCTTTCCAATAAAAGCAGTCGCGGCGGCCGGTGTGGCAGGCGGAGCCGGTCTGGTCCACTTTCACCAGCAAGGCGTCACCATCGCAATCAATACGCAGTTCTTTCAGCGTTTGTACCTGCCCGGAGGATTCGCCTTTACGCCATAACTTCCCCCGCGAGCGGGAAAAATAGCAGACGCGTCCCGTGGTCAGGGTTTCTTCAATGGCCTCGCGATTCATCCATGCCATCATCAATACTTCGCCACTGTCGTGCTGCTGGGCAATGGCTGCCACTAGCCCGGCGTCGTTGAACGCCAGGTTGTCGAGGGCTTCTTTGAGGGAAATCTGAAAGCCTTCTGGCTGTTGTTCGTTGTGTTTGAACATGACGTGCCTCTTCGGGAGCAGTGTTTTGTAGGAGCCCCACTTGAGGGGCGAACCACGCTGAGGAGGTGTCCTCGCTGTCGCTCAGTCCTCCCTCCAAGTGGGGCTCCTACAGCGGCTCCGGTCAGATCGGGAGACGGGTCGCTGCGGCCAGGGCCGCCACGGCTTCGTCCAGATCCACGGTTTCGGTGGCTTGGGAGCCCAGGGTACGAATGGCGACCTGGTTGTGTTGCGCTTCCTGTTCACCGATTACCCAGATACGCGGGGTTTTGGCGCGGGAGTGCTCGCGGACCTTGAAGCCGATCTTCTCGTTACGAATATCCAGCTCTGCCGGTACCCCGGCGGCAACCAATTTCTGCTGCACGGTGGTGGCATACTCGTCGGCGGAGTTGGTAATGGTGCAAACCGCCACCGGTCGCGGCGCCAGCCACAGAGGCAGGTGACCGGCAGTGGATTCGATCAGGATGCCAAGGAAGCGTTCCAAGGAACCCAGCACAGCACGGTGCAACATGACCGGACGCTGGCGGGAGCCGTCCTCGGCCACGTATTCGGCATCCAGGCGATCGGGCAGCACGAAGTCGACCTGCAGGGTGCCGCATTGCCAGTCACGGCCAATGGCATCGCGCAACACGAATTCCAGTTTCGGGCCATAGAAGGCGCCTTCACCCGGGTTCAGTTCGCATTCCAGGCCCAGAGATTCCACTGCAGAGCGCAGTGCGCCTTCGGCTTTGTCCCAGGTTTCATCGGAGCCGGCGCGGTTATCCGGACGGTCGGAGAATTTGATACGGAACGAGTCGAATCCAAAATCTGCGTAGACTTCGCGCAGCATCTTGATGAAACCGGCGGTTTCTTCGTTAACCTGCTCTTCGGTACAGAAGATGTGAGCATCGTCCTGGCTGAACGAGCGGGCTCGCATCAGGCCATGTAGGGCGCCGTGGGCTTCGTTACGGAACAGGGTGGTGAACTCTCCCAAGCGAATGGGCAAGTCTCGGTAGCTGGTGATCCCCTGTTTGAAGATCTGTACGTGGCCGGGGCAGTTCATCGGCTTGACGGCCATTTCTTTGTGGTCGTGGGTGCAGACGGTGAACATGTCTTCGCCGTACTTGTCCCAGTGGCCGGATTGTTCCCAGAGAATACGGTCCATCATTTGCGGAGTGGAGACTTCTTCATAGCCGCCTTTTTCCATCTTGCCGCGGATGTAGTTTTCCAGGTTTTGGCGCATGCGCCAGCCTTTTGGGTGCCAGAACATGCTGCCCACCGCTTCCTGCTGGATATGGAACAGCCCCATTTCCTTGGCCAGTTTGCGGTGATCGCGCTTTTCCGCTTCTTCAAGCTGCTTGAGATAGGCGTTCAACTCTTTCTTGTCGCGCCAGGCGGTGCCGTAGATGCGCTGCAGTTGCGCCTTGTCCGCATCGCCACGCCAGTAGGCGCCAGCCACCTTAGTCAGTTTGAAGCCATCGCCCAGCTTGCTGGTGCTGGGCAGGTGCGGGCCACGGCACAGGTCGATGAACTCGCCCTGACGATAGAGGCTGACTTCCTGATCAGCGGGCAGGTCGCGAATAATTTCGGCCTTGAATTCTTCGCCTTTTTCCAGGAAAAAAGCGACAGCCTCATCGCGATCCCAGACTTCACGTTTTATTTCCTCATTGCGGCGCACAATTTCCAGCATGCGCTTTTCAATGGTTTTCAGATCATCAGGCGTGAACGGAGTGTCCCGATGGAAGTCATAATAGAAGCCGTTGGCAATGGTTGGGCCAATAGTCACCTGGGTGTCTGGGAACAGCTCCTGCACGGCTTGGGCCATAACATGGGCGGCATCGTGGCGAATCAGCTCTAGGGCTTCGTCGGTCTCCCGGGTGATAATTTCCACCGTGGCGCCGTCGTCGATGGGCAGATAGACGTCGATCAGGTTGCCGTTGGCTTTGGCGGCCAAGGCTTGCTTGGCGAGTTTTTTACTGATGCGACCGGCAATTTCCAAGGCGGAGACCGGCTGCTCAAACTCCATATTTGCCCCATCGGGCAGTTGATAGCTCACACTCATGAGTGACAAGGGATCCAGGTGGTTGGCTCAGAACCGAAAGATGGTAGGCAATCAGGCCCTCCGCATCAAGGTGCGGCGACTATTAACAAGGCCCGATTCAGCAAGCGCTATTGCGATTGACGGGATTTAAATGGCCTGTCGCATAGAGTTTTGCCTGTTTACCGGCGCCCGCCTATGCTTGGCGGTAGGGAGTAGGGATAGATAACAGAAGAGAGTCCAAGGATGAACCCGATGGAGCTGGATAGCCCATGACCACCCCCTCACAAACGCAACAAATGGCCGATAACGCGCAGTTGCCGAGGTTGTTGCGAGTGGCGCAGCAGCTGAGCGAACAAAAGGATGTGCCGCGGTTGTTGAGCGCCTTGCTCAAGGAAGTGCTTTACCTGTGCGATGCGGATACGGGCTGGGTATGGCTCTATACCGATAGTCGGCCACAGGCCGGCTTGAATTGTCTGTGCCGAGATTCCACCGGTGAAAGCGATGAAATAAAAGAGGTACCTCACTGGTTTCGCCCATTGGGCAATGACGCGGATGGCGGTGGAGGTATTGTAGAGCAGTGTTTTACCGCCGGCGAGCCGCTCACCGTCGCGTTGACGCAAACTCGCCTCGGCGAGGTTGATCAGAGGTTGCTTGCCGAACTGGCCCCGGAGGCCAAAGGGCTCCAGCTCTGGCCATTGCATAACCATGAAGGGCTGGTTACCGGTGTGCTGCAATTGGCTTATGGCAAGCCCGTGCCACGGAATCTGCAGCGTCTGGGCGGAAATGGTCATCTGATGTTTCAGTCGCTGCTGACCTATGGTGGCATTGCCTTGAGCAACCTTAGCCAGGTGCAGGAGCTAAAGGATCTGCTGGACGCCTTTATCAAGGTGCTGGCCCAGGCCATTGATGCGAAAAGCCCCCATACCAGTGCCCATTGCCAACGCGTACCGCTGATTACGGAAATGCTGGCCCAGGCGACCTGTGATGATCAGGCGTCGTTTCCCGAGTTCACACTGGATGAAGATGGCTGGTACGAGCTGCATGTGGCCGCCTGGTTGCACGATTGTGGCAAGTTGGCGACCCCGGATTCGGTGCTCGACAAGTCTACCAAGCTACACACCCTGCATGACCGGATTAATGAAGTGGCCAGCCGTTTTGCGAGCTTGCGCGCGGAGATTCAGTTTCGCTATGAAAAGGCCTGCCTGCTCAATCCAGACGATGAGCCGGCCAGTCGGCAGCGCATGGAAGAGGATATTGACGCCCTGACAGAGGAACTCGCCTTTCTGGAGCGGATTAACCGTGGTGGTGAGGCCATGGCTGCGGTGGATCAGCAGCGGGTAAAAGACATAGCCTCTCGTACCTGGACTGACGCCTGGGGGCAGGAAAAGCCGCTGCTCAGCGGCGATGAGGTGTACAATCTATGTATCCCTCGCGGCACATTGACACCGGAAGAGCGACAGATTATCAACGGCCACATGGATGTGACCTTGGATATGCTGGGCTCACTGCCTTTTCCTCGTAAACTGCAACGGGTGCCGGAATATGCCGGCGGGCACCATGAAAAAATGGATGGTACGGGCTTCCCGCTGGGCCTGACCCGGGATCAGATGTCGATTCCTGCCCGCATTATGGCCATCGCTGACATATTCGAAGCACTGACCGCCAAGGAGCGGCCTTATAAAACGCCGCTCAAACTCAGCGAAGCGCTGGAGATCATGCAGCGCATGCGCAACAACGATCACCTAGACCCGGATCTTTACCAGCTCTTTATCCGCTCACGGGTGTGGCGCCTGTACGGCGAAAAGCATCTGGACCCGGTGCAGTTGGATGTTGAGGATGGCAGCGCGTTTTTGTGACGGGTGTTCTGTAGGATCGTTGCTCTTACATAACAATTACTCAATGAGTCTTTGGGGTTACCTGTGCGTATTCTTTTTTTTGTAGTGCTTTGTTTGTTGTCTTCCTTGGCCATGGCCAGCGACTGGTTGTTGTCGCTGGAAGGGCAGCGTATTCAGGGTTCCTTACTGCGTGGACAGGTGGATAAGGGGGTGACGGTCAAGCTGGGCGATCGGGCAGTGCGCACCACCGATGCGGGTTTTTTCGTTGTTGGTGTCGGCCGTGATGCAGACCTTCAACAGACATTGATGCTGGAAAAAAACGGTGAACGACAACAGGTTCTCGTGACGCTGGATAAGCGTGAATATGCGATTCAGCGTATTGAGGGCGTGCCCAAGCGCACGGTCGAGCCGCCACCGGAGGCGGTGCTAAAACGTATTCGCCTGGAGGTGGCCGAGATAAAAACAGCACGGAATACGAACTCAGCCTTGCTTGCGTTCCTGAGCGATTTTCAATGGCCTCTTACCGGGCGTATCAGTGGAGTGTACGGCAGTCAGCGAGTTTATAACGGCAAGCCTGGCCGGCCGCATTATGGTGTGGATGTGGCTCGGCCCTCGGGCACCGTGGTGGTGGCGCCAGCGGATGCGGTGGTGACATTGGTACAGCAGAATAACTACTACTCTGGCGGCACCCTGATTATGGACCACGGTTACGGGGTGTCGTCCACCATGATTCATCTTAGTGAAGTGTTGGTGAAAAAAGGACAGACGGTGACGCAGGGTGATCCGGTGGCGAAAGTGGGGGCGTCTGGTCGTGCCACCGGGCCACATCTTGATTGGCGCCTGAACTGGTTCGAGGTCAAGCTGGACCCGGTCACTGTTGTGCCGCCAATGAAGTAATAAACCTGTTTTTAGCGCGAAAAGATGGTGATTGTTGTGTTTGCTTTGAGAAAATATAACGGCAATTATATCGCGCTAATGTGCCCTCACGTATCCGACTGTTGCAGATACATCTTGAGCGCTACGGCATTGTTGTGAGCTTCGTCTTTAGCACCATAAACTAGCGTAAGGCCGCTGGTTTTGGCTTTTTTTCGTAATGCCTGCTGTGTTTCTTTCGGCATGTTTTCTCGTAATTCATGGTGATATTTCTGATAAAACGCGGCCCACTTTTTAGGGTCGTGATCGAACCATTTTCGCAAGTCATCAGAAGGGGCTAATTCCTTGTTCCATTCGTCGATTTTTAGGTCCTCTTTACTGACGCCTCGTGGCCATATTCGGTCGATGAGAAGCCGGTAGCCATCACTGGATGTCGGCTTTTCGTAGGCGCGTTTGCAGTGAATGTTGATCTCCTTTGAAGACATGTCTGACCTCCCTGGTCGGATAGCGTTTGTCTTGTGGTTAAAGTAACGGTATCAGGTTTTGTTACGGTGTTGTTTGCTGGCCAGGCATTGCTGCGGGCAAGTACTGGAGCCGTGAGGGTGAACATATTGGGCGAGGATATAGACCGCGCCCCACAAGGATGCGGTAACGACGAGAAGCAGAACAAGGCTGGGTAGCGGACGAATACGTTCGCGTTGTGGTGTTTCTTGCCTGGTCGGTGGTGACATGGAAGACCTCCGGTCAGCGTGAATCCCTGTATAACGTGGCAATGCGAATATGTACCTCGTCGAGCAGTGTATTGATGCGCTGCTGCACACTGGTGATCGCGTTGATCTGCCTGCACGATTGGCCGCAGAACAGTGCCATGTCGTCGAGTTTTCCCTGGGCGCCCGTTAACGGTGAATCGGTGGAGAATAGATAAATCGGTTGCCCGTCCTGTTCGCCGATACAGGTATTCGGGTCGGCTTGATCGTAATCACCCCGAGTGACGGCGTTGCTGAGCACGCGAACCGGCGCGGGTTCATGCCAGTTACGAGAAAAGCGCGTGGTGTAAACGGTATCGTCGGCGAGGGCATCAACCATGCGTTGTTTATGGTGCGAGTGCGCATTGGCCTCATGGGTGGCAAGGAAAGCGCTGCCCAGGCTGACGCCCTGCGCGCCCATGGAGAAAGCCGCCAGCATGGCGTCGCCGCTGGCGATACCGCCGGAGGCCACCACCGGTACGTCGCTATTGGCGACGACCTGTGGGAGTAATGACAAGGTGCCGGTGGTGCCACGAACATGGCCGCCGGCTTCGTACCCTTGCACGATCAAGACATCGGCGCCTGCGGATTGGGCCAAGTCTGCATCGCGCTGGTTGCCCACCTGATAGATCACCTGCTTGCCTTCTTGTTTCAGGTATTGCACCAGGCCGGTATCCACATCCCAGAAGAACACAAACGCGTCTACTTTTAGTGCCAGGCAAGTAGCAATCTGGTCCATCAGCAGACGCCGTTCTGTGGCGGCGGGAATCAGGTTAACCGCAAACGGGCCATCGTTGATGGCACGTAGTGCTTCCACTTCCTGGCGAATGCGTTCCACGGGTTCACGGACCATGCCCAGTACGCCGAAGCCACCCGCCTGGTTTACCGCCGCCGCCAATTGATGGCGAGACACGCCGCCCATGCCTGCCAGCATGATAGGCAGTTCGCAGCCCAGGGTATGCAGCAGAGGGGTACGTAGTGGCTTAGGAAGCATCACCATTGCCAGATCTGATCCACGCTTTCATACAGGTTGACCAAGCCTTGGCGACTGACTGCCTGTACACCGTCGAGCAGGATTTGGCGATCCAGGCCTCGCTCTTCCAGGTCTTCGGTAACCGCGAAAACGGGCACGCCACTGTGCAGTAGGTTACCTATATCTCGCGGTAGGTTGGCGGGTTGGGTTTGTGCCCACCCGGCAATCGTTAAGGCCGGTTGTGTTTGGTGCTGAGTGGCGTAATACACGGCATGACCGCTGAGTAGAACGGTTAAATGACCACCGGCACCGCGCATGGATTGGGTAAGCCAGAGAATGGTGTCGTCCTGCTCTTCGGTGGTGGTACGAAATGCCTGATCAATAACTTGTAGGGCTTTCATGGCTTACCTCGTGCCAATGGTGAGAGTGTTGAAGGCCTTGCTGGCGTAGCGCCATAAATCCGGTGGGCCGCCTCGCCCGCAGCCGTCGATCACGTCGTTAACGCCGCGTTCGTCTACACACAGCCCACAGTTGATCCATTCGAAGGTCAGTCCTTTGCCGGTGGCTTTTTGTTGCAAGGCGGCAACCCAATCTTTACTCAGCGGGTGGGCTTCTTCTTCACGGTTGAGGCCGTGTACGGCGTTGCCATGGGGGGCTTGTTTGGAAAAAGACAGAGCGACAGCACCTTCGTAGGCAAACACGCGAACGTTAGCGTTTTTTTCCAGCGCGGCGTCCAGCAGTCGAAAAAATGTTACCGTGCGTTCACTCTCGAACGGTGGATCCATGAACGCAAAGGTCAGTGTTTTGCTATTACTCATGATGACTCCAATGACTCAATTCCAGATGACTTTTTCGCCGTCGAGCAGGGCGTCGATAACGGTGTCGAGACTGCTGCTGGCAATGTTTTCTTTCAGGTCCTTCTCCAATATTTGCCGTTGTTTCAGAGAAAAATTATCGGCCAACACCGGTACGCCCCATTTCAATAGCTTGTCGAAATGCACACTGCGCGCGCCTTTGTGGGCCGGGGTTACCCCGTTTTGTACCAGTAGCAGGCGCACGTTATGGCCGGCATCGTAGAGTTGGCCGGCAAGGACGAACTGGTGCTCGGTGCGGACCTCGGTGAACGGGTCCTGGCTTTGGATAAACAGGTAATCGGACATGGTCACTCCTGATTCAATGGGGCTGGAGGGCAATGGGGTGCGCATCTGCCGGGTTGTTATTGAGTGGGGTGTTATCACGTTCGCAATCGAGTTGCTGACTGCGAATGAGGAAGTCACCAAACGATTCGCCACCCTCTCTTTGCTGGGCAAAGGCTTCGAACAACGGAGCAATCAGGTCAATGAAAAGGCGTTCATTGACGTTGCTGGCGTACAGACGGTTGAGCCTGTCGCCGTTAAAACTGCCGCCCAGGTATAAGTTGTAGAGTCCCGGAGCGCGGCCAGTGAGGGCAATTTCTGCCAGATAAGGGCGAGCACACCCGTTTGGGCAACCGGTTACGCGCAAGGTGATCGGTACTTGGCTGAGGCCGTACTGCTGTTTGAGGCGATTAAACAGATCAAGCAGGTCTGGCATGTAGCGTTCCGCTTCGGCCATGGCCAAACCGCAGGTGGGGAAGGCTACGCAACTGAGCGTATGGGCGGCTTGCAGGTCGGGCTTGAGCCGGTGGCTCAGACCTAAATCGTCCAGTCGCCAGCTAATCTGTTCCCGTTCGTGTTCTTCCACGTGGGTCAGCTGCAGGTTCTGGTTGGTGGTCATGCGGATACGTCCGCCGAACTGCTGGAAAAACCCTCCCAGTTGATCTCGCAGGGCGCCATCGACACGGCCATTTTCAATATGCAGTGTTGCTGTCCACAGGCCGTCGTCACCTTGCTGCCAGCCCAGTGCATCACCGTTTTGGGTCAGAGTGAAAGGCCGTGCTGGAGCGAGAGGCTCGCCGCGGCGCTGGGCCAGTTCTTGCAAAAACCAGCCGTTGCCCAGGCGATCCAGGGTGTATTTGAAGCGAGCTCGGTGGCGATCTTTACGGTCGCCGAAATCCCGCTGAATGCCCATGACGGTTTCAGCAAAAGCCGGGGCTTCATCAGGGGGGATGAAACCGAGCACTTCGGCGGCGCGGGGATAGCTGTCTGCACGAGTATCCAGTTGCCCCATGCCGCCACCGACACAGATATTGAAACCTTGCAGTGCGTGGTTTTCCTCGATGGCAATCAGGCCCAGATCCTGGCCGTACACATCAATGTCATTGATGGGCGGAATCACGTAGCCCACCTTGAACTTTCTCGGCAAGTAGAGCGGTCCGTATTGCGGCTCTTCGTCGGCTTTGGCTGGGCGATCTTGCTGATACCAAATTTGCGGGTAAGCACCGGTTTTGGGAATCAAGCGTTGGCTGGTTTCTCGGGCCAGGTTGGCCACTTGTTGATGGATGGCGGATTGCGACGGATTGCTGCCACACACCACACCACGGCTGTCATCGCCGCAGGCGGCAATGGTGTCCAATCCCAGATCCCGGATGCCTTGCATCAGCGCCCGCAAATACGGTTTTCGAATGCCATGAAGCTGAATGGTTTGCCGCGTGGTAATGCGAATGCCGCGATCGGCAAAACGTCGCGACAGCTGATCAATGCCTTGCCACTGGGCTTTGTTCAAGGTGCCGCCGGGAATACGCATGCGCACCATGAACTGGTAATTGGGCTCCAGCTTGCGGCGGGCGCGACCGGCGCGCAGGTCGCGGTCGTCCTGTTGGTAAATACCATGGAATTTCATCAGCAGGGAATCGTCGCCGGAGACGGCTCCGGTGATGGCGTTTTCCAGACTTTCAGAAATGGTGCCACGCAGGTATTGGCTGTTGGCTTTGAGCTGCTCGTTGGCGTGCAGCTCGCTGATGTGCTGGCTCAGATCGCAGCTTCGGTCAGTCATGGTCTGCCTCGCAATTAATACAGGTTTCGGTGCAAGCGTTTGTCTTTACCCAGCTGTTTCCAGGTGTCCGCGTCAAACAGCGTGAAAAGGGATTTTTCACAGTCGGTAAGGCGTTGCTTGTCGCCACAGAAATACAGATGGGCACCGGATTTGATCCACTCTTGCAGGCGCTCAGCCTGCTCCAGTAATGAGCTGGCCAGTGCTTTGCCCGGTTGGTCTTGGTAGAAAAGGGTATCGACCTTATCGAGCACGCCATCCTGTCGGGCTTGCTGAAATTCGGTTTGGTAAAGGAAGTCCTGCTCAAACTGTTGTTCGGCAAACACCAACCAGCAAGGTTGCTTCGGGCGGGTTTGTGCCAGCGCTTGAATAAAGGCGCGGTAGGGGGCGATGCCGGTGCCCTCGGCAATCAGGATGACCGGAATGTGCGGGTCATCGGGCAAATGGAAGCGGGCGTTGCGGTGCGGATAAATGCGCACGGTGTCACCGGGTTCCAGAGTGAGCAGGTATTGGGAGGCAATGCCGCTTTCCTGCCGACCGGCAATGTCGTAGCGATACGCTTTCACGTTCAAGTGCAGCTCATCGTCGATGTGTTCCAGGCTGTTGGCCACATCGTACAAGCGCGGTTGCAGCGGGCGCAGGGCATCGACCAGGGCGTGCGGGTCCGGTGTGGCGGGCGCCAGACGTAGCAGATCCAGTACCTGGACGGTTTTCAAATATTGCCGCTGTACCTTGCTGGGGGCTTTCAATTGCTGTTTCAGAATTGGGCTATTACTCAGCTGCGCCCACTGTTCCAAAAAACGGGTGCTGGGGATGGTCAGGTCTTGATGCTGGCGGAGCGCTTGCACTAATGGCATGGATTCGCCCTGAAGGGTAACCGGGGCTTCGCCGGATAGATGGCAGGCATCCAATACGGCGGCGACCAATGCCGGAGGGTTGTCGGCCAGTACCCCAACCGCATCCCCGGGAGCAAGGGTGAAATCCGGGGTTTCCAGTGCCAACTCCAGATGATGGATCGGCGTGGTCCGCTGCGGGTGGCTCAAGTTTAGGTTTTCCAGTACCTCGACACTGAGCGGATGCCTTTTGCTGTAGGTCAGTGCGGAGTGGGCGGGCGCAGTCGTTATCGTGGATGTGGCTCCACGCTGATCGCTACGGGGCAGCTGCTCGCGTACGGCTTTACCCCAGCGGGCAGCGGGTTCGTCAAAGTCTACGTCGCACTCCTGACGCGGGTGCAAGCGCGTGCCGCCCAGCGCTTCCAGTCGCTCATCCAGCTGCTGGCCGGTGACACAAAAGTGCTCGTAGCTGCTGTCGCCCAGTGCCAGTACCGAGAACTGCAGGCCTTCCAGGCGCGGTGCATTATCGGCCATCAAGGCGTCGTAAAAAGGCACCACGGGTTCGGGAGGGTCTCCATCGCCGTGGGTGCTGCAAATAAGCAATAGGTGTTTGCGTTTGCTGAGTTGTCGTATCCGCAATTTGGCTAAGTCTTGCACGTCCACGCGAATGCCTTGCTGGAGGGCCTGTTCGGCCAGCACTTGGGCGATGCTCTCACTGTTGCCGGTTTCGCCACCGTAGGCGATAAGCACGGCATTACTTGGGGTGGGGGCAGCCTGTGGAGCGGCCGCCGGCGCGCCGGCAGCCAAGTAGCCACTGAGCCAGAGGGCTTGGCGTTGATCCAATAGGCCTAGCAGTTGTTGAACCTGTTGCCACTGAGGGGCGGAAAAGGGGGTTGTCGTTTGCGGGGGCGTCATGGAAGGGGGCGCTCCGGTTATTACCATGACAATGAGTATGAAGGCTCTTTTTTATAGGCAATAATGAAATATAAGAGAGTTTAATATCGAAGATGTTGATATAAGTTTGGTTTGAGCTTGTGTGAGGAGCCCCCATTGGATATTGATCTGGCCCGTACCTTTTTGGAAATCGTTCGCACCGGCAGCTTTATGGCAGCGGCGGATCGGTTGCACATAACCCAAACTACCGTTACAGCGCGGGTGCAGAACCTGGAAGGGCAGCTGGGGTGCCGGCTGTTTGTGCGTAACCGCAGCGGGGCGACGCTGACGGATCACGGAGAGCGGTTTGCCAGCCATGCCAGCCAGCTGGTTCAGACCTGGGAAGCTGCCCGCAGGGAGCTGCCGTTACCGCAGGGCGCTGAATCAGTGCTGACATTGGGGGCGGAGATCAGCCTGTGGAATCCACTGCTGCTCAACTGGCTATCGGCGCTGCGGGAGGTGTTGCCGGATGTGGCTTTGCGTATTGAGGTGGGCGAGCCCCGTTCATTGCATGAGCGGCTGGAGCAGAGCGTGCTGGATGCGGTGCTGGTTCATCAGCCGGATTACTGGCCCGGTATGCAGGTGGAGCAGTTGCTTGAAGAGAAACTGATTCTGGTCCGCACCCCCCACACGGCGGAGCCCTATGTATATGTGGATTGGGGAGCGCATTTTCGCCAGCAACACGATGTGGCGCTGCCGGAAAAGGCCCGTGCCGGCCTGACTATGGATTTGGGGCCGCTGGCGATTCAGTACCTGGTGGCTAATGGGGGTAGTGGCTATTTCCGAACCCGTGTTGCTCAGCCATATTTGGAAAACGGGGCGCTGATTCGCGAAACCGACGCCCCCGAGTTCAGTTACCCGGTGTTTCTGGTGTATTCCCGTGCCAGAAAAAGCGTGCAGCTGGAAAGTGCCTTCTCTGTGTTGCAGACCACACTGGATGATCAGCCGCAGTGGTAACAGTGAGATGGCGCTGGGGTGTGAGGATTATAGTGTTTCTGCGCGCCGTTCTATGAGAAACCGCTCTTAAGTGAAAATTCGCGAAAATAATTTTCTCAATAATGAAAACGCCGCTTTCTTTTTTGAGGCTTGCTATATTTATTATTCCGGCTATGGTTGCTTCTATATTCGGTTCAAGCTCAATGTAGGAACGCCGTTGTGTTTTATCTTTTCTCTCTTTGGATGGATTTTCTCCCCACCTTTCCGGTTTAAGCCGGGCGGAACCCGTCCGGCTTATTTTCCGTTTTCGACATCGTTCGATACCCCCCTCTTTTCTTATTAATTTGGTGAACGGTTTATGGCTGCGCTTATGAAGCGTTTGTCGTTGTCTCGCTATGGCTATGGAAAACGCTATTTAGCAAAAAAAAACCTGTTCTTTCTTTCGCCGGTTCGGCTCATGGAAGTGATGGAGAAAATTGAGATGTTGCGTGGCGTCGAGAGCGATCTTGCTGCGGCAGCGGTAGGCGATCGCGTTTTTTTATTCAGCTTTGAAGATGAAGAGCAGATGTCTTTCATTTTGGCAGAAGCTGGAAAAAGGCCCCTGGATAACAAAGATCTTTCTGTGCTTTCCCCGCTGGGCGCGGCTTTGCTTGGGTCCTTGCCTGGCGCGGTGGTCAATGTGGATTTTCTCGGTCATCGACACCGATATCTTTTGTTGAAAGTAAAAAAACCAGCAGGAAGTAGAGTTTTTAACGAGAAGAAGGAGGGTTCTGTTTTGCACGGTTTGCCGTAAAGAATACGAAAAGTATGCAGTCTACTTGAAGGAAAAACGTTATGAGTAAAGAAAAAACGAAGAAAAAACCGCAAAAAACCCTAAAAGAGAAACGACGAGAAAAAAGAGCCAATAAATAATGGCGACAGGGCGCCTTGAGTGCCCTGCTTTAAACTTGTTTGAGCAGGATGCGAAGCTCATCGCTATTGTCGGTGAAGTCTGCCAAATTGTATTGATCCAGAGTCTGAAGAAAGGCGGCTTGGGCTTTGCCCAGTGCGTTTTTCAGTTTGCAGGCTGGGTCTATTGGACAGGACGATTCTGTGCCAAAACAGTCCAGTAGCTTGAGGTTTTCTGTCTGTCGTACCAGCTCCCCCACATTTATCTCGTTTGCAGGTTTGGCCATTACAAGGCCGCCGCTCCTGCCTCTTAAGCTCTGCACATAGCCCAGTTGCACCAGTGTCTGTGCGACCTTGGCTACGTGGTTGTTGGAGATGTGATACGCATCGGCGATTTCCTGGATGGTGGTCGGGTGCTCGTCACGCCTTAGGGTGAGGTAAATGAGAGACCGCAGGGCGTAGTCCGTATGTGTCGTGAGTTGCATGGCTTGACCTGCAAAAAATGAGTATCTAATATGCCTCTTTAAAAGAGGTATGTAAAATACCCATTATTGGTCGTCAACAAGGAGTCACGCCATGCTTACCGAGAATCAACTGGCTGTTATTAAACAAACCGTTCCTGTGCTGCAGGAAAATGGAGAAACGCTCACCCGGCATTTCTATGCGCGTATGTTTCGGGAAAACCCGGAGGTGCGAGCTTTTTTTAATCCAGCTCATCAGCAGGACGGGACGCAACAGCGCGCTCTGGCAGGTGCTATCTGCGCCTATGCCCAGCACGTCGATAATCCGGCTGCACTGGCGGATGCCGTGGAGTTGATTGCCCAGAAACATGTTTCTTTGGGGATCCAGCCACAGCACTATCCCATTGTTGGTGCAAACCTGCTGGCTTCCATCCAGGAAGTGCTGGAGATCGATGAAACGTCGGAAATTATTGATGCCTGGGCGGCGGCTTACGGTGCACTGGCAGATATTTTTATTGGTCGTGAAGAGACGCTGTATCAGCACCAGCAAGATACTTTCGGATGGCAGGGTTTCAAGCCCTTTGTTGTCGCCCGCCGTGAGCAGGAAAGTGAAACTATTGTTTCCCTTTACCTCGCTCGCCAAGATGGGGCTGCTCTGCAGCCACACCAGCCCGGGCAGTATATTACCGTGCGGGTGACGCCGCCGGGCGGGCTGCCGGTAATGCGTAACTACAGCCTGTCCTGTGCGCCGGGGGCACCCCATTATCGAATTAGTGTGAAACGGGAGCTGGCTCTCGCTAACGACGCGCCCGATGGGGTGTGCTCCGGTTATGTTCATGAGCACCTTCAGGAAGGTGATGTTGTCGAGGTGGCGCCACCCTGTGGCGAATTTACCCTGGCCGATGCGAATGCTGATGGCGTGCCGTTGGTGCTGGTTGCTGGTGGGGTAGGCATTACGCCACTGCTTTCGATGCTACATGGGGCGCTGGCTCACCAACAGGGTCGTGAAGTCATCTTTATCCAGTGTGCCCTGAATGGTGCTGTTCGGCCTTTTGCTGCAGAGCTGCAGCAGCTGGCGGACAACCACGATAACTTGCATTGTCATGTTCGTTATAGTGAGCCGTCAGCGCAGGACCATGCGAAGGGTGGCTTTGACAGCACCGGTTTTCTGGATCGCGCACTGCTGGATCAGTTGGTGGGCGATCGCCGCGCAGAGTATTATTTCTGCGGCCCGGTGCCGATGCTCAAAGCGGTGTATGGGGCATTGCAGGATAAAGGCGTGGACGATGCCGATATCCATTATGAGTTCTTTGGGCCGGCAGAAGGGATTGCGGCGTAAATAGCGGGCTATTCGGATTAGCGTGAAAAACCGCTGTGCCAGCTTAATCGGTAGGGGGGATTCACGCTTGCCCGAGTGCCAGCTGTTTTTAAGAGGATGCTAAAGCTGAAGGTCAGACCGCGCTTAATATTCAGGGCGCGGCGGCCTCTGCAAGTAAACGTTACAGAATCCTGAACACTGTGGCTGCCATCTAATTCAACATCTCCACCACCCCTTGATTGCTCATCAGTGCTACGCGGTTTCTGCCGGAGCCTTTTGCCTGATACAGCGCTTCGTCTGCCATTTTTAACAGCTGACCACCATTTTCTGCGCTGCTGTCCGAGCAGGCAACCCCGACACTGATGGTGACTACCTGGCTTACCCGAGAGCCGCTGTGGGGGATGCCCAGCTGTTCCACCCGGTTACGCATGCGCTCGGCAAGCACCAGTGCATCGTTGAAGCTGGAGTTCGCCAGGGTAATGACAAATTCCTCGCCACCATAGCGAGCAACGAAATCGGTATCGCTTTGCACCATCCCTAGCGGCACCCCCGCCACTTTTTTCAGGCACTCATCCCCGGCAGGGTGGCCATAGGTGTCATTGTACTGTTTGAAAAAATCGATATCGAACAACATCAGGGTAATGCGCTCGGGGGCATCCGGACTTTTTTGCTTTAGCTGGTGATAGAGGTGGTTCAGGCGGCTTTCCATTCCCCGGCGATTAATACAACCGGTCATGCCGTCGACAGTGGCCTGATTTTCCAGCACAAGATTGGCGGAGTGTAATTCATTTCTGTGCTGGAATAGCACATGTTCGGAGAGAAAGTACTGGCGCAAAAGCCGCTCGTAAACATATTGGCCGAACAGCCCCGTGCTGGTGAAGGCCAGCGACACAAGCACCAAGGTGGTCGGTTCAAAGGGGTACCGCTCGGGGTTCAGCTGCAGGCTAAAGATCATGCAAGCAATCATGATCGCCGAGCTGCCCAGTGCTACATAGAAGGGCACTCTGATCAAGATGCAGATCATCAGGATAGCCAGTGGCGTATGCAAGAAAAAGGGATAGGACAATGAGGGCTCAATGGTGGCGCCTAGATAATTGCCGGTGAGTGAGATGGCAAAAGCCAGTATTAGAGTGGCTTCGTGAAGCCAGTTGCGCCACTGGGGTTTGCGCAGCAGCACAACACAGGCACCGGTGAGCATCAGGGTAAACAGCCTTGACCGCCAGGAAAAGCTTAAGACATCGACAGAAAAGCGCGACTCGATAAACATGGCGGAGATGATCAAAAATGCCACCAGAGCCAGAGCCCAAGGCGTGGCCTTGGCCACGCTGGCCCGGAAGTAGAGGCGGAAGTCTTTTTCCAGCGGTTTGGGCAGGCGTAGATGCCACGGTAACGCGATGTCGTTGCCGGTTGGCAGAGGCGTGTGGTTCTGGTTTGCGGTCACGGCCTTTAAGGCTCCTTCCAGTCCATGAATCGGTGACGGCGTGTGCTGATCATCATATGCACTACATCATAGTGCAAAGTGTTGCCGAATCGATAATCGCCGCGTGGTTAGCGGCGTATTGTAGGGACAGAAGGGCGGTGGGGGTTAATTTTGAACGCTAACTTAATCCAAAAGAGCTAATAATGCTTGTTGCTTACTTTGGGGTAGCTGACGAAAGCGCTCCAGCAGGACGGTCTCTTCATTACCTTGTGGAACGGCGGTAGTTATATGGGGCAGAGCCTGGGGCCAGTTGTTCAGACTGTGTTCCAGCCTGGCAATAATTTCTGCGTTCATGCTGCGGTGGCTATGGCTGGCTGCCTCGGCCACCAGGTTTCGCATGCCGCAGGGAAAACGAACCACGAACTTCTCGGTTCGCGTGGTTGCGTTGTTTGTCATAGTAACCTCTGAATCACGCCTGCTTACATAAGGCTGGCGCGCGAGGCTTGCCGGCCTATGACAACAGAGCAGGCTGTGCTGTTATCGGGATACAAGCTGCTGGCTGTTGGCATACCTTGATGGATACACACCCACATTAGGCCCCCTTACGAGGAGATGCTCAGTACTCCGCTTTTGTGTCTCGTATGGAACATGAACTGCGAATACGCTGAAAAACGGGGTACACAAGAGTCTGTTGCAGCAGCCTGTCAAACCTTACGCATATTTTTGCGTCTAGCCGATATTGGCAGAATAGCGACACGGTTAATACTCGACGATGTAAAAGTTTTTTTACAAGGGTGAAGCTGTGTTGGTGTGAGTTGAGGGACCATGCCTGTGCGTATCAAGCAGTGCTACAATTGGTTCACTGATGTAATCCTTGGCGGCTATTCACCTAATGAATATTGGTGCGGCAGATCTCAACCTACTCAAATACTTGGATGTGCTGTTACGCGAGCAGAATGTGACTCGCGCAGCGGAGCAGTTAGGCATTACTCAACCGGCGATGAGTAACTCCCTGAAGCGGCTGAGGGAATTGTTTGGCGACCCGCTGTTGATCCGTACTAGCGATGGCATGACTGCGACGGAGCGAGCCCAGGAATTGCGGCCGCTAGTGCGTCAAATTCTTTCTCAGGCAGAGCAACTGTTCACCCCTGAAGATGTTTTTCAGCCTGCGGATAGCCGCCGGGTATTTCGGATCATGACCAGCGATTATGCAGAAGCCACCCTGGTGCCACATATTGTGCGCCGCCTGCGCGCTGAGGCACCCAATGTAGTACTCGACTTCCTGACACCATCGGATGTGAGCTACCAGGATATGGAGCAGGGCCGGGTCGATATGGCGGTGAACCGCTTTAACGAAATCCCAGGATCG
This sequence comes from Alcanivorax sp., assembly GCF_040119285.1. Classification (GTDB taxonomy): domain Bacteria; phylum Pseudomonadota; class Gammaproteobacteria; order Pseudomonadales; family Alcanivoracaceae; genus Alcanivorax. The sequence goes on along the minus strand of NZ_JBEDTY010000003.1, from coordinate 68,751 downwards.
TTCCATCAGGTGAGCCTGTGGAAGGATTCGTTTTCCTGCCTGCTTAACCGCGACAACCCCATTGCCAAGGGGTTTGATCTGGACAGTTATCTCTCAGCTCAGCATATCTGGGTGTCGAAAACCGGTTTCGGAGTGGGGTTTGGCATGAACCCGGAAAAGCTTGGCGGGCTGGGGTGGATTGATCATGCCTTGGAGCAACTGGGCACCAGTCGGAAGATCAGTATCTTCACTCGCCATTATCAAATGCCCGCCCTGCTGGCCATGAATAATGACCTGGTGGCTACGCTGCCCAGCCGTGTGGCACGTATGCAGGCGCAAAATGAACGATTGCTGATTAAGTCGCCCCCCTTCGATATCCCCGAGTTCGAACTGAAAATGGCGTGGTCGTCGCTGTTACACCACAACGTAGCGCATCGCTGGTTGCGAAGGCTAATTCAGGAGGAAGCGGAGCGGATTCTGGCGGAGGAATAAGCACCGTTAAACGTGCCGAATTGAAATCGGAAAACACAAATTATGACGTTGTGTGCCTTGTGTCGGTTTCTTCATCCTCCATTGCGCAGATGTGCTCTGTGCACTTGGGCTCGGCACGCCATCGGTAAGGGTAGGAAGGTGCCCTTGTTTTCTTGTTCAACATCTTACGTTGAACTGAATTACACGGGCAGAGCGGCGGCCCTCGTGTGGCTTGCTCCTTTACCTGCGTTGCAACGCTATTGTTAGATTACTGATGTGCCACTGAGCCAGCTGCTGTGGGTTTTACCCGGCATATTTTCGCCGGCTTCGGCGATGGCGCCTTTGCCGACGCCTTCGAAGGCGCGCACACGGAAGTGCTTGCCTGGGGCTTCGGTAGCCAGTTGATTGGCGATGTGGGCAGCCAGCTGCTCTACGGTGGTGTCTGTATCGACCATGTAGCAGTGATCTTCCGGAATCACCAGTTCAAAATGCCCCTGCTCTGCATCGTAGCGGAACCGGTGATGGGGAATTTCGTCGATATAGTAAGTACCTTCCAGATCTTCTTCGGTGCCCAGATAAATATCTTCCCAGCGGTCTGCCCACAGTTTTTCCCAGTAACGGCTGCGGCGGCCATTCTCGAAAATGTGGATGTTGGAACGATGTCCGTGAGCAATGCGCTGGCAATTGCCGTCGTGTTTTTTCAGGCCATGGGAATAGTGATAGAACGGCGCGGTGCCGGTATCTTCTTCGCGTAAAACCACGCGCACTTCCGCTACATTCTTGGGAACCACGGTTTGGATCAGGTCCATCAGGTACAGGGTCAGGCTGGCTTTGGAGACTTCCGGGCCCTGCATCAGTAACAGGCTTTGGCTGGGGGCAACCATGCGTATGGTCCCGCCCCGGTAAGCCCACTCTAGGCTAGTATCATTATCGCGCTCTGCGAGCGTGGCCTGGTCATTATCCACGGGGACCAGCAGGCGGTGATCGACACTGTCATCAATGATTTGTTTGATCCGTTTTTTGATGTGGCCAAAGTCGAAGACCATGCCCTGATCATCCAGTTCTCCACTCAGCTCCAGATCCACCAGCCAAGATTCGCCCACCATGCCGCGCTTGGAATGGAGGTAAGAGAAATCGGCGACGGTTAAATTTTCGACAAAAAGAGTGGCCATGCTATTCCGATGATAATGATGGGTTTCGACAGGCCACTATAATGCCATTATTCTGGGCTGCCGCTAAGGTGCACTGTGGCCCACAGCGAACATTTTACGAGCAGTTATCGCTGTGGCTGTGAACCGGGACACACCCGATACACAGTGAAATGCACATCATGAGGACCAATGCCCCTGCTTTGGTCCAGCGTCATCCAAGGAGTGAAAATACAATGGCTGAAACCCTGTTCTCCAAGATCATCGACCGGGAGATTCCCGCTGATATCATCTTTGAAGACGACCAGTGCCTGGCTTTCCGGGATATCAACCCGCAGGCGCCTACGCATTTTCTGATGATTCCCAAGAAGCCGATTGCAAAGCTGTCTGATGCTGAAGAAGCCGATCAGGCGCTCCTTGGGCATTTGCTGCTGGTGGCCAGCCAGGTGGCCAAACAAGAAGGGCTGGAGGATTTTCGTCTGAACGTGAATAACGGCGCCGGCGCCAGCCAGACAGTATTTCACCTGCATGTGCATGTGCTGGGTGGGCGTTCGTTTGATTGGCCCCCAGGCTGATTTCCTGGTCGTGTGAAGGCCGGCCAAGTCCGCCGAATTGCCTGAAATACAGGAGCACGTAAAATGGCGCGATGGATATCCCCGGTCACCCTGGCAGGCGAGCATGTGGTGTTGGAGCCTTTGTGCTTGGAGCATGCGCAAGAACTGGCTGAGGCCACCGTCGATGGTGAATTATGGCGGTTGTGGTATACCGCTGTGCCGGCACCGGACGGGATGAGGGATTATATCGATGCGGCCCTGAAAGGGCGGGAGCGGGGTGATATGCCGTTCGCGGTGCGTCATCGGGCCAGTGGTAAAGTGATCGGCAGTACCCGTTTTTTTCGAGTGGACGAACATAATGGGCGCCTTGAGCTTGGGCATACCTGGTATGCGCGCCGTTGCCAGCGCAGTGCGGTGAACAGTGAATGTAAATTACTGCTGCTGGGCCATGCCTTCGATACGCTGAATGCTATTGCTGTGGAACTGAGAACGCACTGGCACAGCCACGCATCCCGCACGGCCATTGCCCGCCTGGGTGCCAAGCAGGATGGTGTGCTCCGCCACCACACCCGCTCAGCCGACGGCGTGTATCGCGACACGGTGGTGTTTTCCGTTCTTGAGCAGGAATGGCCCGCGGTGCGTCAGAACCTGCGTTACCGATTGGCGGGTAATGCGCCGTGAATTACCTTGCCCACCTATCTTTGGCGCAACCTACTGTATCGTCCAAGGTCGGCAATGTGCTTGGGGATTTTATGCGTGGAGTGGACGTTAGTGAGCTGACTGAGCCACTGCGCCGGGGCTTGGATAACCACCGTCTGGTGGACCACTTTACCGACCATCACCCTTGGGTTATCTCGCAGCGCCGTACCTTTTCGTCTGGCCGTCGACGTTTTGCTGGGGTGGCACTGGATGTGCTGTTCGATCATTTCCTTTGGCAGCATTGGACGCGGTTTTATGACGTGCCCAGAGAACACGCTATTGCGCAGCATTACCGCCAGCTGGAACAGGGGTTGCCCTTAATGCACGGGCCCATGCAGCAGCGGGTAGAGCGATTGATCGCGTTTGATTTGCTCAATCAGTACGGTGATTTGACCAAGGTTGGCGAGGCGCTGGATGTGATCGCTGCGCGGATTCGGTTTGCCAATTCCTTCGGTGGCATCATTGAGGAAATCGGGTCACGTTATCGGGAGCTGGAAGAAGGGTTCCTGACGTTTTACCCCCAGTTACAGGCGAGGGTTAGGGAGAGCGGGCTGGAGTGAGGGCGCTTTTTGACAAGCCTAATGTTTCTCGCTCCAGAGAGCGCGACAATTTTTCAACAGTGGGGCCGCGCCAAGATGTTGCACGCGGCCCTTCTTTTTCAGAGCTTTTTTGCTCTCTTGCGAGTTGCAGCTTGTCGTTGGCAACTATCCTTGGCTTATAACGCAGGTATACCCAACTCGGCCATGGTGTCGTAATACAATTCATCAGCCAGGCGGCTATTGCGTGCACGGGGCGAGCGCAGAGCCGTTTTGTGGTTGGCGAAATATTCCCCAGTGATGCCTACGTATTGTTTGTCTAGGGCCAGGCTTACCGGAAGCGAAGCGGCTTTTTCCGGGGTGGTGAGCGTAGGGCGAATTAGCGCCATAATGACGTTGGGGACATGGCGAAAAATCGGGGTGTCCACGCCCCCGGGGTGCAGGGCGTTGCTGGTAATGCCAATTTCTTTCAGACGGTCTGCAAGCACATTGCTGAACAGGATGTTGGCCAGTTTGGACTGTCCGTAAGCATCCATAATCAGATAGGGTTTGCGGCCCTTCCACGTTTTCTTATTGATACGGCCTAGCCAGTGAGCCACAGAGGCAACGTGGAGGATACGCGGTGCGGTGCCTTTTTTTAACAGCGGCAGCATTAGGTGGGTGAACAGTACTGGAGCGAGATAATTCACTCCGAACTGCATTTCATAGCCGTCTTTGGTAAATTCCTGCCGGGTCGGAACCACGCCGGCATTGTTGATCAAGACATCTATGTGTCCCAGTTCTTGATAGAGCTGAGCCGCGCAATCACGGACTTGGTCAAGATCTGCCAGATCCAACGCAAATAGGCGTATTTTTGCTTGCGGATGAGCGTTCTTGATTTTGGCAATGGCGGCTTGGCCTTTGGTTTGGTCGCGGCAGGCGAGGATGACCTCTGCGCCGCGCGCGGCTAGCTGTTCTGCCGTGCAGAAACCAATGCCGGAATTACCGCCGGTGATCAGTACGCGTTTGCTCATGTTATCTTTACCCTGTTTCCTGTCGGTGTGTTACCAGCTTAACAGGCCTCACAGGGCGGGGTGGAGCCGGTCAGGCCATTTTGCGTGTTTTTCTGTGGTGCTTGGCTCCAAGTAAGCCACTGTGCAATATCCTTGCAGATTCGCTGCCACTCCCAGCTCTGAAGTAACAGGTGTGGCGCTTGCGGGTAGAACCGGTATTTCCCTTGGTCGTTAGCAGATAAATGCTGGCGCAGATTCACAATGCCGGCCTCGGGGACGGAATGGTCATTGCCTCCGTACAGCAGTAGGGTTGGGATGTTGAGGTGGTTAGCGGAATCACTGGCGCTGTCGGCTAGCTTGATCAGGCCCCAGTATGCGTCCATGCGCACTTCTCGCATGACGCGGGGCTCCTTGGCCAGCCGTTGCGCACTGGTGGGTGATAGGCTGGGGTCGTCAGCGTTGCGCTCAACGGTGAGTCGGTAGCCCGGGGCCAGGGTGGCGGCGGTGGCGATGGCTGCATTCCAGCCATACCGAAAACGAATCCCTTCGCGCACCGCAGGCCCGGCCAGTATCAGCCCGGCGACCTTGTCCGGTTGTTGTTGGGCCGCGAGTATGGCGACGGCGCCGCCCAAGCTTTCACCGAGCACAAACAGGGGCTGCGGGTGGGTCTGGTGCAATCGCCGAATCTGTGTCGCCGCGTCGTCTATCAGTTCCTGCTCACCGGCCCAGCGACCTTGCTGTAACCGGTCGCCGAAGCCTGCCTGGTCATAGGCCACAAACAGATAGCCGGTCTCGGCAAACCAAGGGCCAACCTGTTCAAAGGCGGCGCCGAAATCCCCGAAACTGTGCAAGCCGAGGATGACCCCCCGTGGGGTGCCAGCAGGCGCCCACTCCCGCACAGTATTGGTGAGAGGCTCAGGTATACTGGTGTCCTTGGATTGTTTTTCGGAATAAGCGCTACACGCAGCCATCAGTACCCCGGTAAAAAGAATAAAAGAAAGGCGAATAACAGAACGAATAAAGTGGAGAGTCATGTCATGAGCGTAACAGAGCCTTTGCAACGGCGAGTGAATGCGGCCTTTTTTTCATTGGTGCTCGTGCTTACCACTGCGCTGGTGTCCCGTTGCGAAGCAGAAAAAGCGTTTCCGGTACCATTGGTAGAATTGACGGTGACTGCCTCGGCCTATAACTCATTGCATGGGCAGGGAGCGGGTAACGACCATGCGCTTGCCGCTTGGGGCGACCGGTTAAAGCCGGGGATGCAGGCCGTTGCCGTGTCTCGTGATCTGATATCGATGGGGCTCACACACAATGCCGAAGTCACCATCGAAGGCTTGCCGGGTGTCTGGCGAGTGAAGGACAAGATGCACCGGCGTTGGAAGCGTAAAATTGATATTTATATGGGGGAAGACTTACAGGCCGCCCGTGAATGGGGTCGCCGCAAAATCAAGATCCGTTTTCCTCGGTCGCCGAAGTAGCTCCAGGACCCAAGTAACAACAGGGTATAACCGTTTTTCGGTTTCCAGGGCACAGGGGCCACGGCCAGAGTTCGGGCGCGGCCCCTGTTTTTCAATACGCAAACTATTTTCCGTTGTGTTGCAGCTTGAAGCCTGCCGCGTCTCTATTCGCGGCTAAGAAATGTCATCGTCAGCTTGGTGGAAAAACTGGGCAATACCTTGTCCATCAACTTAATTAACTTAAATGTACGTCCTACAGGATTGTGCACCGGCACGTTTTCATTCGCGGCTATCCAGACTTTAGCGGCGATGTCTTTTGCAGTGAGATTGACGCCCAATCGGTCCACTACCGGGGCGCGGAAAATGGCGCCCTCGATCATCGGGGTCTTCACAAAGGGGGGCATGATATCCACCACGCGAATACCTTGGCGTGCCCATTCGATATTGAGGGCTTCGGTGAGTGCCCGTACGGCAAACTTGCTGGCGGAGTAGGACGCTAGATGCGGCACCCCGTAGAGCGCAGAGGCGGAGCTCATGTTAATCACTGCGGGTTCGGTGCTCAGTTGTAGATGGGGTTGAGCCGCCAAGGACATGTTGATCAAACCAGTGACATTGATATCAATAATTTGTTTATGCTGCTCGGCACTGATGTCTTCGAAATGCCCCATGCGCAAAACCCCTGCGCAGTTGAAGAGTGCATCAAAACCCTTGCCTTGAGAAAAGCTCTCGCAGGCTTTCTGACAGGCCATCGCTTCAGTCACATCCAGACGTCGGTACCAGCTGCCATCCAGTTTTCTGGCGAGCTTGGCCAAGGCGGTTTCATTGATGTCGGTAAGGCCTACCTGCCAGCCCTTGTTATGAAAGAAGGTGGCGGTGGCCAAACCAATGCCGCTGGCGGCGCCGGTAATCATGATGCGTTTCATGCGCTAGCGTCCTTTTTATGGTTATGGTTATGGGTTGCGTGTTGGTGAATAAAACGTGCGCAGGTCATTAGAGCGTGATCCGCGTCTGCAAGTACCCCCGCGTGTAATTGAAAATCGTGCCAGCGTTGCGGGTGAATCTGTAGCCGCGTGGGGGTGCCTGCTTCGTTTAAGGCGGCGCACAAACGGTGGCTATCATTAAGCAGAATTTCATCGCCGCCGGCCTGGATTAGCGTGGGGGGCAATTCATCCAGCTCGCCGAACAGCGGGGAGCACTGGACATTGCGGGTATCATTACCCGCATAGGCTTGCGCCGCGCTGGCTAGCCAGCTATGGCTTAGCATGATATCTCGGTCGGTGTCGTAGAGCTGTCCCAAGGTTAGGTCCACCCAGGGAGAGAACAGAATAACGCTACTGGGTAGCGGCTTACCGCGGTTTTTCAACGCTTGCAGCGTGGCCAGTGCTAGCCCGCCTCCTGCGGAGTCGCCCATCAAGGTTAGAGCTGCGGGGCTCACCCCGTGGTTCAGCAGGGCCAGGTAGACCGCAACGGCATCTTCGATGGCGGCAGGGCAGGGGTGTTCCGGAGCGAGCCGGTAATCCGGCACCACCACATGGGCATTGGCGAATTTGGCCAGATGCGAGGTGATGGACTTGTGACTGTCCGGACTCCCTGCCACGTAGCCACCGCCGTGCAAATAGAGCACGGTACTCTGTGCATGTAGTGGTTGGTAGTGGCGGCAAGGTACATTTCCCAGCGCGTTATCATGGCTGGCGATGCCTCCGGCCTTGAGGGTGCTGTGGGCCATGAGGTCCATCCAGCGCCGTTGCGTGGTAAAACTGAAGCGCGGGTTGGCTACGGGTTTAAATAACAGAGCAAGGGACTGGCGTAACGTGCCGGCCAGTAATTGTTGCAATGTTGACTGGCTACGGCTGATGCGATCAACAAACAGGCTCATAGGGTTGTGTACTCGTAGTCGCTGAGTTCCAGGTGTTGGGTTTGGCGGCGGTAGTCAAAAGTGAAACCAGGCCAGTTATTGGTATTCTTGCCACTATCGGTTTTGTACCAGCTGTGGCAGCCCTTGTCCCAAACGGTATCGCTTATTTTGCGCTGCACATTGTCGTTGAAACGCGCCTGCACGCTTTCGCGCACTTCCATGGAATGAAGTTGTTGTTCTTCCATTTCTGCCAAGCATTGCTGAACGTAATGGATTTGGCTTTCCAGCATGTAAATAATCGAATTATGGCCCAGGTTGGTGTTGGGGCCATAGAGCATGAACAGGTTTGGGAAGCCACGTACGGTAATGCCCAGGTATGCTTCTGCACCGTCCTGCCAGGCGCTATTCAGGTCTTTGCCGTTGCGGCCGGTAATGTTCATTGGGGTAAGGAAATCGGTGGCCTTGAAGCCAGTACCGTAGATGATTACGTCCACATCGTGGTGAGTGCCGCTACTATCCGTAAGGCCTTTCTCATCCACCGCATCAATGCCGTAGTTGATCACTTCCGTGTTCGCTTGGGCCAGCGCGGGGTAGTAATCGTTGGACATCAGGATGCGCTTACAGCCCATGGGGTAATCTGGGGTTAGTGTTTTACGCAGTGCCGGGTCGTTAATCTGTTTTTTCAGGTGCCGGGCGAACAGCCATTCGTAGAAGGCCATGGCTTTTTGGAAGGAGGTAAACCCCAGCACCCGTGATTCATTGGCCGCATAGATGCGCATGCGATCCAGGGTCTGGGTCAGTGGCAGCTTTTTCAGCATCCAGTGCTCGGCCTTGCGGTAGGCGCGATCCGGTTTGGCAATCACATGGGCCGCGGAGCGCTGGAACAGTTTGACCTTGCCTGCCACTTTGGCAATGTGGGGAACGAACTGAATGGCGCTGGCGCCAGTACCCACCACGGCTACGGTTTTACCAGTAAGATCCTCATCGTGGTTCCAGCGAGCACTGTGAAAATGCGGGCCCTTAAAATCTTCAATTCCCGGAAGTGGCGGGTAGGCTGGTTGGTTGAGCTGGCCAGTGGCGGTTATCAACGCTCGGCAGGTGATGACCTCGCCATTGGTCATAGTGATTTCCCAGAGGCCGGCGTCATCCAGAAAACGGGCTTCTGCCACTTCTACATTGAAGCGGATATGGCGGTATAGATCGTATTTGCGAGCGCAGTATTGCTGGTAGGCAAAAATTTCTTTTTGCTGCGCGAAGCGACGGCTCCATGGGTAGTGACGCTCAAAAGAGAATGAATACAGGTGCGAAGGCACATCACAGGCGGCACCCGGGTAGGTGTTATCTCGCCAGCAGCCTCCAACATCGTGACCTTTTTCAATTAGCAGCAGGTCATCTAGGCCCTGGGCCTTCAGGCGAATGGCCATGCCCAATCCGCCGAAGCCGGCGCCGATAATGACCACGTTGTGCGTTGCTTGCATGGGAAACAATCCGGTTAATAACGTTACTTTCCACTGTAGCGATACCTAAATGCCTTGTTTATGACATTGTGGGACACAACACTGTGAAATTCGGACACTAAAGGGAATCTCCTGACAGTAGAGCGAGCCATTACCCGCGTGCGTAGGCAGGTGGTCTTTGCTGAAGCAGGGCGTGCCGGCCCCGGTATGCCTGCAGGATTCTGAGGTTGCCCCAAGGATGCGGGGCCAACCAGCGGCCCTGCCCGGTTTCGGCGTGGGCATCGGAGATGCACCCTTTTGCCATAGAGGGAACCGCATTTCTCAAGTGAAGCCGCGTTTTCATGGGTGCCTTCCGTGATAACAACGTCTTTCTTATGGCATGGCCGGTAGTTTCATTTCCCCTTCCTTGTCGAAAGACAAGGGAATCGGTACGCCAGCAACCCGTGCTTTGCCCACCAGACGGTATTGTAGTGGCTGGTGTTGGTTTTGCTGAATTTTCTGCAATTGCTGCAGGCTGCTCAGCAAGCTAGTGGTAATAGTGGTGGTCACTTGGGCATCGCCCATGGCCGGCAAGGTAATACTTTCGTTGGTGAGGCCGCGGGCAAACTTTTCCCCGTTAATGTAGATCTCGTAGTCTAGGCTGTTGAAGGTGAGCTCCCGGTCATTGGGGTTTTGTGCCCGCAGGGTGAGGCCCCATTCCTGTTCGAACAGACTGAAGTTGTTTAGATTAATACCGGAGACACTGATTTCTGGAGATTCCAGGCCGGCCAAACTCTGGCAGCCGCTCAAGATCAGTAGGCCCATGGCCATCCACAGAGAAACCGCTTTATTCATTCATTTACTCCATTTTTAGGCGTTGCTAGCTGGCTATTAGAGACCAGCATAACCGGAAAGTTGCCAGAGTGGGGGGTGAAAGGCTTAAGCGAGGGGAGGCGCTGTATGGGCGATAGTAAGAGGGTGCGGTGAATAATGCGTGCCGGACGGCCCGATCGGTGGCCACACCACCGCGCCCCTTGCGGGGCGCCTGTGGTGCGGCATTATAATCAGGCCGCCGGCACGGGAGCCGGATGATAGAATCATTCGGCGTCATGAATCATCGCGTGATCATCGGGGGGAAGGCAAGTACCAGATTGTCGCAAATTTGTACCCGGCAGGCTGTGACAATCGCAACAGCCAAAGCCGGCAAGCTATGGTAGATTCCCTAACAACGTATTTGAAAACAATGCAGATAAACGCTAACACTGGGGGAGCGCACATGCGCCGCGCATTCATTTTGCTGTTGATGCTGGCTGCAGCCCAGCTGCACGGGGCTGATCTGGACAAGGATCTGGCTGATTTCAAACGTGACGTGCTGGAAGTCAACAAACGCCTGTTATTGCTCGAAGAAGAGCTGTTATTTCCTGCAGACACTCAAGTTGGCGTGTATGTCTCTTTAGATGTGGGGTACTTTTTCCAGCCGGACAGCATTACGCTGGAACTGGATGGCGAAGTGCTGACCAGTCATCTTTACACGGAAAAGGAAATCCGCGCCCTGAAAAATGGTGCGGTTCAGCGCTTGGCGCTGGCCAACGTGAAAAACGGTGATCATGAACTCATCGCTTTTGTTACTGGCACTGGGCCTTCCGGCAGGGAAATGCGCCAGGGGGTAACCGGGCACTTCGACAAAAACCACGGGCGTCATTTCATTCAGCTGCATATCGAAGACGATCCCGCCAAGCAACAGCCGCGTTTTCGTTTTCGCGACTGGCGCTGAGAGTCATTTATGCCAATGCGCGGATGCTTGAAAGGGCTGGCGGTGGGGCTATTGCTGTGTAGCTCGCTGAGCTGGGCCCGGTTGGATGAGCCTCACCAGGTTCAGGAGCTGGCCTACGGTGAAGTGGCCTATCTGTATTTAAAAGGGGATTATTTTGCCGCCCTGACCCGTGCCCAGATGGCATTGGAGCGGGGCGAGGTGGATATTCACAAGACGGATCTGGAAGTGCTGCTAGGCGCGATGTACAGCGCTTACGGGATGCCTGAAGACGCAGAGCAGGTATTCAGTCGCCTGCTCGACACTCAGGTGAGCGGAGAGGTTGCCCAGCGCGCTTGGATTCACTTGGCGGGCCTGTATTACCGGCAGCAGAAGTATACCCAGGCGTTGGCCATGCTGGATAATCAGGTGGGCGAGCCGCCAGACACACTCGATGAGGTGTATTTCAGTTTGCGGGCACGGATATTGATGCGACTGGAGCGCTACGAGGAAGCAGCTGAGCTCCTTGATGCGTTCTCCGAAGACCACCCGCTTAATGCCTATCTTCGCTATAATCTGGCGATCAGCTGGATCAACGGCAAGCACCCTGGGTTGGGTCAGGAGTGGCTTTGGCAGCTGGCTAACTTGCCGCCAGGTGATGCTCAAGTGAATGCGATCAAGGAAAAGGCCATGCTGGCGCTGGCGATCTATATGCTGCGCAGCGACCAGGAAGACCGAGCGCTGGCGCTGTTGCAAGACGCCCGCTTGGAAGGCCCGTTTGCGGACATTTCCCTGTTGCTGTATGCCCGCGCCCTCCTGATCGAAAACCAGCCCCGCAAGGCATTGCCGGTATTACAGCAGCTGGACAAGAAATCGATCCAGCGCCTGCCGGTGCAGGAAGCTCAATTGGCTATCCCCTATCTGTACGAACAAATGGGTGACCAGCGTTCTGCCAAACAGGCATTCGATACCGCACTGGAACGCTTTGACGGCTTGCAGCAATACTTGCTGGAAGTAGAGGCCAATATTGCCAGCGGCGAGTGGTTTGCCGCCATGGTGGGCGAGCCCAGCTGGTCCACCGCCATGGACCCGGTGCCCCCGTTTCTCCCCCGCCGAGTGGAAAGTTTTCCAACGTTTTATGAATGGTTTGCCACCACCGAATTTCAGTTGGGCTGGAACAATTATCACGAACTTCTGCGGCAGACAAATCTGCTCTCCCAGTGGCAAAAAAAGCTGCCTGCCTTCGAAACATTGATGGCGGCGCACCGGCGTAAGCAGGATGAAACGCGACCAGCAGCCAAGGCGTTATTGAAGGAGTTGTCGCAGCAAGATTTCCAGGAACGCCTGACCCGTTTGCAACGTCGCTACGCGGATGCAGTTTCCAGACAGGACCCGTTGCCCTTTGCCACCGATCAAGAGCGCACATTGTGGGAAACCCAGCAGAATGCCCGGCAACGTATCGAGGGCTGGGGCAAGCGTAAACGCCCGGATGTCGCTGCCAAGCTGGATTTCTACAAAGGCGTATTACTGTGGGAAATGCAGGAAAACATTGTGCCGCGTCAGTGGCAGCGCCAGCAGGAGCTTAATGACGTTGATGGGCTGTTGGAGCAGACTCGCATTTTGCGTAGCCGTGTGCTGGCTGCCACATCCCGTTCCACGCGACTGGAACATTTTGCGCAAGAACTGAATGAGCTGACCGGTGAGCTGGTTAGCCTGCAGCGACGTGGCGAAGTGCTGATGCGCCGGCAACAGTATGGATTGCAGGCGTCCGCCTATCAGCAAGTTACGCAGACCCGTAATCGGGTGCAGCGCTTCAGTGCGGCGGCACATGAAGGGTTGGCTGATCTGTATCACAACGTTTTGCGCCGCAACCGTGAGCGCGAGCTAACCCCGGATGAATCCGCTCCCCAGGCACCTGCTTTTGAGCTGCAACCCCCTATGGGCTCTTCCCGGTGACCTCCGCAACGGCTGGCTGGATAACCTGAACCCTCGGGTTTTGCGTTGCTTAGCAGGGCCGGGAGTGCGCTGAAGAGAAGGGATGAGGTGGGGCGGAGTGCGCAAAAGTAGGCAGTGATGTCGAATTAGCCTGAAAGGCGTAATTCGACATGCCATTTTCAGCCGCCAATGAGATCGTCAGAATAGGTTACGTTGCCGTCTCGGTCGATAATGATGGCCGAGGTGTCAGGTAGGCGGTTGATCAGCGCTAGGCCTTTTTCCGCACCCAGAACAAAAACGCTGGTGGACAGAGCGTCGGCATCGATACTGTCGGCACATAACACGGTGACACTGGCCAGCCCGTCGATGCTTTTACCGGTCTTTGGCGACAGGATGTGATGAATGCGCCGGCCATCCTGAATAAAGTAACGCTGGTAATCCCCCGATGTGGACATGGCAAGGTCTGCTATGGGCAGTTTGATGGCGATGTCCTGTTGGTTGCGCGGGTGTTGAATGCCCACCTCCCAAGGCCGACCCCGGTGATCGCCCAGCACATAGCTGTCACCACCCAATGACAGATAGGCATGTTCAATACCGGCCTTTTTCAGTAGGGCAATGCCCTGATCAATGGTGTATCCCTTTGCGATGCCGCCCAGGTCGATGCGGGTGCCCGCGTCACGGAAACGCACCTTGTCCGGTGCCGTAAGCTCAATGCGGTCCGCGCCAATATGGCGACGAGCGTTGGCCAATGCCACGTCGTTCGGTGCCGTACCTTCGCGGTAATCGTACAGGTGGCCGGCGCTAGCAAAGGTGATGTCGAATGCGCCATCAGTGAGCTGGTAATAATCCAGTGATCGCGCTAGTAACTGGTAAAACTCGACGCTGATAGTTTGGGTTTTCTCGGCGGCTCGAGCATTGACCCGAGCCAGCTCACTGGTTTCCACCCAGGGGGATAGAAGGGTATTGAGACGTGCCATTTCTTCTTTCAACGCCAGAAACAACGGCGTCGCATCCTGCTCGGACCAGAGGGTGATGCTGGCCCGGGTGCCCATCACATCCCAGTCCTGTTGTTGCCACTGAGCGTGGGTGGGGAGGGCCAGTAGCACAAGCAGGGGAGCGATCATTTGCGTGATCAGGCGGCGAGGGTAGGTAAACGAAACCATGTCAGTCGTCTTCGGTTTATCAGCCGGTGTGAGGCACAGTAGTGTACCTATCGGAACGGCGTTGTGCTGCCCCCCACAGGCTGGATCAGTCGGAAGAAGGAAGCACCGGGCCGCTGACGATGGGGTTGAAGGCCGCCAGCTTATCTAGCGAGGCAGCGTTGCCCAAGCTGTGATTAGGGAAGCGGGTGCTGAAGTCGCCGATTGCACCGTGCAGGGCCATGTAGTTCAGCCACACGGTTTCCGCTAGCAGATTGACGTTGTTGGCCGCCGGGGTGCCGGCGGTTTCCACCGAGGCATCGCTGCGCATCCAGCCCAGTTGCTGATGATTCTCAGCGCTGGCGCCATTGGTGTTCAGGGTCGGCCGGCCGTTGGGGTTGTAGACCAAGAAGAATGACGCGGCAGTCGAAGAGTTATCACCGGTCCATTCGCCTTTGCCGCGGCCATTAGCGGAATCATCAATACGCCCGTTGCTAGACACGGAGCCATCGCTGAACACATACATCATTAATGGCATGTTACGGCGGCGGGCGTAATCCAGGCAGGCGCCCATGCAGCGCCCAGCGCGCAGGTCGCGTTGTTCTCCGGTGCCTCGCTCGCCGGTGTGGTAGTCGAACCCCCCCATGGAAATGCAGCCGGCGCCGGCGTAGCCATTGATCACCAGCTTCATGATGGAGGCGGTTTTCTGGAATTCCCGGTCATTCAATTCTGCATCTGAGAAAATGCTCAGGATGTCCATGTCCTCTCTAATATTCAGGGCGGAGGGGTCACCATAGCGATCGGTAATGTCTGCAGCTTCCACATAGCCGCAGCGCAACAGATCGCGCAAGTTGGCGCGGCGGTTGGCGTCGGTGAGGCCGCTGTCGATACGATCGATGCGCTTATGGCTGATGCGGGCGATGGATTCCATTACCGATACTGCATCGTCCTTGGATAGCAGGCCCACCAGCTTGCCGGTGTCCACTAAGCCGGTGACATCGGTACCACGGTCGACCTTGGTGGGGCGGGCTGAGGCGATGATGGAACCGTCCGGGGCCATGGAGTTGCCGCCTGACAAAGAGCTGCTTGAGCCGATCAGTGACAGTAGCTCGCCATCGGCGCCGGCATTGAAAATACCATATAGGGGGTTGTGGGGGTTGTTGGCAGTGTCGTTCTCGGAGCGCGCCGGAATCACACAGCCATTCACGTTGCCCATGGCGCCTGGGGCTCTTTCCTGAATGCCGCGCAGGAAGGGAGAATCACTGTGGAACGCCAGCCCTAGGTCGGTGTTGACCACGCTGGGATTGCTGCTGGGGGCCATGTCGCGGGGCAGCCCGAGCTTGGAGTAGCCTGCACTGTTAAGAAAATCCAGCTGTCCGTCTTGGCCGCCCACCAGCACGTTGGATCCGGCTATATTGGCGCCACCAGCCAGATCGAAACAGATAAAGGGAATTTTGCCTGCTCCGGCACCGAGAATACCGCAATCGGTTTTAATTGTTTCCAGGTCACCTTGTAGGGCAGCCATGGCGTCCCGGGGGCTGCTAAACAGACCGAATAGCCCCATGCTGCCGAAGGCGGCGCCGGAGACTAGACCGCGGCCAAGGGCGTCACGACGGCTAATAGGTCTGCCATGGCCCAGATTCAATAGGGGTGCGTCGGGGTGCAATGCCTGTGGTTTTTTCATCACTCTTCTCATGGTTTGGCCCCTTACTGAAACAGCATGGTGGCACTGCCGAGTACGGCGGCGCAGGCCGCTTTGGTGGCGGTGGCAGTGCGCACCACGCAATCGCTGCTGCACTGGGTGAGGTTGGTATCAAACAGCAGGTTCTCCAGCTCGCTTTCTACGCCGTTGCGGTCCGGTTGGCTGGCCTGGCCGTTGCCGACCATGCGATCAAACAGCGGCGAAATGACCCAGTCTTTCCAGTTCTGCTGGCTAAAAGTGTCGGCGCCGAGGTTATAGTTCATGTCAACGAACAACGGCTCAATACTGACGTCGCTGTTGCGTTCGGCCTCCACTAGCGCATTGCAGTACTCAATCGCCAGTTGGGCTACCCCCACTTGATGAGCGGTGAGGAAGGCTTCGATGTTTTCTTCGCTGGGCAACTGGGCGCGCAGCCGCAGGTAGGTTTCCGGCACCTCGCCGTAACCTTCCGGTACGCCGGTTAGGTGGCTCATGGTTGCGTTGATTTCGGCAAAGTTGCGCAGGCCGGGCAACGGCTGCTCGCCGTACTGGTTCGGCGTCAGTGGCAGGGGCTGCGGGTCCGTGTGCACATTGGTATGGCTGCCCAGACGTTCGAAGGTGAGGAAGAATTCATCGTTTTCCTGGCCCTGTTCTACCGGCAGTAGCGTGCCCAAGCGAGAGAGTGTTTCGCCTTGCTCGCTGTAACCATCCCCGCCAATCAGTGTGTCTACCATGGCAAAGGACTGGGCCACATCCGGTACCCGGCCATTCACACCGAGGCGTAGGCCTTGCAGGGCCACCTCGGCTTCCACTATCTGCTGCTCCAGGTTGATAAAGTAGGGGGCGGCGAACAGGTAGCTGTAATTATCGAAGCGAGACACTTCGAACACTAGGTAGGCGCCGGGCTGGTCAATCAGGTGGCCGATGTAAAACGGCAGGAAGTAGCGTTCACCGACACCGGCAGCAAAGTTGGTGCGAATGCGTTCCCCGGTAAGTGCCCGGTTATGAATGGCGGCAAAGCGGATCACGCCTTCCCAGGGCCGATCGCTGGAGGCTTCGTTGCCGAGCACCAGGGCAAAGGTGTCATCCCAGGTATTGAGCAGTCCCGGGGTGACCGGATCGGTGGTGTCATTACGTTCACCATTGATGTAGATCCGCCGGCCGTTTACGGGGTCAAAAGTCACCGCCACATGTTGCAGGCTAGCCTGTAGCGGATCGTTGGCGGTGGCCAGTAGCGGTTCGCCGTTGCTGTCGGTAGCTTCGCCAATGCGCTGGTAGGTGACGTAGTTGCTGCCGCCCTGTGCCAAGGTCAGGTTACGCGCCATGGTGCCAGCGGAGTAGCTGATGATGTGAGCGTCGCCCTGACCGGTGCTGGCGGGCACCAGCCACGCTTCCAGGGTCAGTTCTCCGGTGGCGGCAATCAGATCGGTGAGTTTCTTGCTGGCTTGGGTGCTGCCCTGGGCCTTGCCGCCGTTGAGTCGAATGCCCCAACCGCCTTCCCAAGCCACATCACCGCTGAATTGCAGGTGGATGGCCGGATCGACGCCGGAAGAATCGTAGGCGATGAGCCCTTCCCCGGTCTTAAACTCATAGCGGGCCACTACGTTGCTTTCGTAGCGTCCGCCGCCTGCGGCC
This sequence comes from Alcanivorax sp., assembly GCF_040119285.1. Taxonomy (GTDB): domain Bacteria; phylum Pseudomonadota; class Gammaproteobacteria; order Pseudomonadales; family Alcanivoracaceae; genus Alcanivorax. The sequence goes on along the minus strand of NZ_JBEDTY010000003.1, from coordinate 51,484 downwards.
AGGGTGCCTTCGTCCACGGTTAGTGCCTTGCTCAGCACAAGATCGTCATCGGGGGCGGTGGCAGTAATGTTGTTGGCCATGTCATGAATGGCGTCTTCCATATCGTCAGCATCATCGCTGCAACTGTCGCTCCAACAGTTATGGTTATCTTCGCGCAGGCGCTCCACCAAGCGGCTGAGTTCCGGCTGATTCAGGTCAATTTTACTTTGCGCAGCACTGTAGGCTTCGTCTACGTCATTGGCCGCTAGATAGGGGGCCTGGGCAGTGGTTGCATCGCTTTGGTGACATTCGCTGCAATGCGGTTCCAGCAGCGGGTAGACAGTGGTTTCGAACAGCCCACTGTCCACCGGGAAATTCTTGCTGTCACCTGGATCGTACAGTGGTGGTGTATTCAGTTCGGTGGTGCCGCCGCCCAGCCCCACGGTTTCTCCTGCCCAGGCGCTGATCCAGGTACTGATCTGGTCCGCGCAGATCTGTGGATCGGCTTCCCAGCAATTATGGTTACCGGCCACTTTCTGCACCATGCGCGATGCCGCTGGCTGATTGAGATTGATCAGCGGGTTGGCGGCGGCGTAGGCCGCGTTGATATCACCGGTTTGCACGAAATCGGGTTGCTGGTTGCGGTGGCAGGCGCCGCAACGTTGTTCGCTCACCAGGTTATTCCAGATATAAATCTTGAAAGCGGAGGTGTCGGCGTTGCGGGGGGCGGGGCCGGTATAATTGACACCGCTATCGCTGTCGCTGGTATCTACGTTGGAGTGAGTATCTGCACCGCTGCCACTGCCACCACAACCGCTAAGCAAGGTGAAAAGCAGACCGGCTAGCAGGGCGGGAATGCGGCAGTCCGTTCGCTGGAAGTTGGTCATCCGTTACTCCCCCATGCAGTAAGTGGCCGCATCGGAAAACAGGGTTTTCACGCGGTAGTTATCGTTCTTGAAGTGATTCGTCATGTTGACCAGTTCGGCGGTGTCTGCGTTGTCGGCGGGTTTACGCAGGCAGACGGTCTGGAACACTTTTTCTGCCTGGCAGGTGGCGAACACTTCGCTGTGAGCCAGCTCCTTGCCCATGCTGGCGGCCCCTTCCCCGCTGCCGGGTAGACTCAAGTCCCAGCCCAGATTGGCGTTGGGCCCCTTGCGCCAGTAGTTATCCCAACGGTTATCCGGGGTAATGTAGCCCCAAGGGAAGTTGTTACTGTTGATCAGATATTTGCCCTGCACCCGGCTGCCGGTGTTGGGATCATTACTGTTGTTATAGACCATGCGGCCGCCATTCCCTTCTTGGTCGCCTTCCCAGTCGTAATACGCAAAGGCTTGGGCGAGCGGGTCCATGCCGCTGTGACAGCCGATGCAGCTGTTGCGGAAAATGCGACTGTCGCCACCGGGGCTGCGGCTGATGTCTTGACGGATACGGTCGGACGGGCGGGTGGTGTCCTTGACCTGTTCCAGATCGCGGCACATGTGATTCATCATGGTAAAACGCAGCATGGCCCGGTTGGTGCCGGCATAAAAGAAGGCGTTGGCGGCAGCGCGGGTGGTCAGCACGCCGGCCACGGCTTCGGCGGGAGTGCCGTATTGGCTGGCCTGGCTGCTTTCGGTGAGTGCCGTGCTCAGGTCCGCATGCTGATTTTCCAGTGCCACGTAGTGGGCATTGCTGCTGGGGGAGGCCGCTGGGCTGGCGCTGCCCACGTAGAGCAGGTCGCTGTAGAGAATGCGGCGGAAATCAATCTCATCACGGACGACGCCGATGATAGTGGCGGTGTAGTCATTGAGCGGTGCGAACACATCTTGGGCTTCGTTGGTCCAGGGGGTGGCGAACTGCTTGATGGTGACGTTGTAGAAGGCCGGGTTCTCCATGGCCAGCTCGGCGGCTTCATCCGCTTTGTTGCTCTCAATCAGAGCGGTCATATCGCTCAATGTCGCCGCATCGGCAGGTACGCCGGCCAGCCGATTGTGGATGCGCTGTGCCTGATCCCGGCTATTGGCCGTGGCAGTGGTGGGTACCACGATGGCGAGTGCGATCAGTATGATCCCCCGGTAGCCTTTCATGGGCTTGATCCTTGTTGTTCTCTTATGAGCACCGTAACGACAAGATGATTGCCGGTAGTGGTAATGGTATTACCGTTGAACAGATTCCCCGTATCCCATTCGTATTCTCTATGACATTCTGCGCCACTCTCTGTGAAGTGGTGCCCAGAAATATAAGAAGATATTCGTGACACTGACGTAAATATAAGAAATACGGATGATCGGGTGAAAATAACAATGCGTATTGGGGGGTTGGCTCTGCTGGCAGTGCTTGCGGGCTGCGGGGGGCTGGATGACAGTGAGCAGAGTCAGGATCCGACAGTCACCGCGATTCCGGTGGCCTATGTGCAACGCATACCTCCTCCAGCTGAGATGGGCGAGAGGACACTGGAGGATCCGGCGGGTTTCCAAGCGGGCGCTCGGCTGATGGTCCGCGACAGTGCCTCCGCCCGAGCCAAGGCGCGGGATGTGACTACGGCGCGGCTGGGCGATGGTCATGACATTCGTGATATCAGCGTTAGCCCGGATGGCGCGCGGCTGCTATTTGCTGCCCGTGCACCGGAAATCGAGGGTGCAGATGACGACGAACAGCCCACGTGGAACCTGTGGGAATATGCGTTTTCGTCTCAATCCCTTCACCGTCTGATCAGCAGTAACCTGCTGGCGGAAGAAGGCCAGGATCGTTATCCCGCCTACCTGCCAGATGGCCGCATCGTGTTTTCTTCCACTCGCCAGCGGCAGGCCCGGGCACGCTTGCTGGATGAAGGGAAGCCTCAGTTTTACCCCCTCGAAGAAGGCCGTGACGTGAGCGCTTTTGCGCTGCATGTGATGCAGCCGGATGGCTCCGATATCGAGCAGATCACCTTTAACATGAGTCACGATGTGGCACCGTTGGTGAAAGCAGACGGCCGGGTGGTCTTTTTGCGCTGGGATAACAAGGACAATGAAGACCGCTTCGATCTTTATCGGGTCAATCCGGATGGAACGTCACTGACGCCGCTTTATGGTGCGGAGAGCCATGCGCTTACCGGCAATGCCCGTCGCGAGTTTTTGCCTTTATCTTTCATGGATGATGGGCGTCTGCTCACTGCCATCCGTTTGCGTGAGGCCGCTGCCGGGCAAATGGAGCCCGTGGCTATCGATATCGATAATTTCGTTAACCGCGAGGGGCCCTTGTTTGGCCGCGTGGCGGGGCAGGCGGAAGAGGCGTTGCCGGGGCCGGGCACCACCCTTACCGGCAATGTTTCGGTGACCGGACGGTTGGCGGACCTGGTCAGCCTGAAGGATGGCACTGGGCGTTACCTGATGGCCTGGTCACCCTGTCGCTTGCAGGACGGGGCGTTATTGCGCCCCTGTACCGACGAATACCTGCAGCGGGGCTTGCCGGAGGCCGAGCCGGCTTTCGGCCTGTGGATTCTGAATCCAGCAGAAGGAACGCAGCGGCCGGTGGTTCAGCCTCAGCAGGGGCTGTGGGTGACTGAGCTCGCGGTGGCCACGCCCAGTAGCATGGCGGCGGTAGTGCCGACAGCCGACCGGGATGAGGATCTCGCCGACGCTAATATGGCGCGAATCGATATCCGCAGCGTTTACGACCTGGATGGTGGCTTTTCCAGTTACATGAACCCTGGGCTACCGGGCGTCAATTCCATTGCCGATTTCAGTGATCCGGCCCAGGTGACGCCTGCGCAGCGGCGGGTGCGGTTTTTGCGTATCACTAAAGGCGTGCTGATTCCCAATCAAGACGTTCGTGATATCAGTGGCGCCCAGTTTGGCCGTTCGGCCAGCTTCGGCATGCGCGAAATTGTCGGCTATGTGCCAGTAGAGCCAGACGGTTCCGTGCGTGCCAGGGTGCCGGCGGATGCCCCTCTGGGCCTGCAATTAGTGGATGCAGACGGCAAGTCCGTATTAAGCCGCCATGGGGCTTGGCTGAACTTGCGTCCGGGTGAAACCTTGCAATGCCAGGGGTGCCATCGGAACAATAGTCCTCTGCCCCATGGCCGCACTGATGGCATGGCGCCATCGATTAATGAGGGCGCGCCAGTTACCGGGCAGCCCTTCCCCAACAGCCGGGCAGATGTGGTGCCGTTTGCCGATGCCGGTGAAACTATGGCCCAGGCTCTGGCCCGTTTTCTGCCCGAAAGTGAATGGCCGGCTACCAACATGCAGGCATTTGATGCCTGGAGCGATCCGGGACCGGATCCAGCGGATGAACTACTGCTCAGTTATGCTGATCTGGAGACTCTGGCGCCCGCAACCGCAGCCTGCCAGACTCAGTGGCAGCCGGAATGCCGCACCGTGATACATTACGAAGACCATATCCAGCCCATTTGGGATTTACCCCGGATGCAAGAGGTTGGAGGCGTTATGGAAGACCATACGTGCTCTTTATGCCATAGCCGCCGTGATGCCATGAACGCGCTGCAAGTCCCGCCGGCTCAGCTGGAGCTCACTGGCGATGCTTCTCCGAATCAGCCAGAGCAGCCAACTAGCTACCGGGAGTTGTTATTCAATGACAACGAATTGGTGCTCGAAGAGGGTGCTTTAGTGGAGAACTTAGTGATTGTTACCGATGGCGACGGTAATGTGGTTTATCAAATAGATGAAGACGGTGAGTTGATTCTGGATAACAATGACAATCCAGTGCCGGTTATGGAGACAGTAGCGGTAGCCGCGACCCTTCGAGCCGGACAGGCACGTAACTCTAATGCCTTCTTTGATCGGTTTGAAACCGGTAATGTACATGAGGGCTGGCTGAGTGCGGCAGAACAGCGTTTGCTGGCTGAATGGATAGATCTGGGGGCGCAATTGTATAACGACCCCTTCCGGGTACCGGAAAACTGAGCGGGGTTTCCCCGTACGCTGAAATGTATTGGAAAGGAGACGCACCCGGTGCGCCTTGTTGTAATCCTATTATCACTGATTTCGGTCCTGCCTGCGTGGGCGGAGCCCAAGGCTGAACCCAAATCGGACGCCGCCCCGGTGCGTGTCAAAGTGGCGGAACCATTTGTGGAAATCCACACTGGCCCTGGTCGCGGTTATCCGGTGTTTCACGTTGTGGAGCGCGATGCCCCACTGACTCTGGAGTACCGCCGAGCCGGCTGGATCAAAGTCAGCACCGTGCGTGGTCGTGTCGGTTGGGTGCCACGGGCCGCGTTGCTTGCCACCCTAGATGGTAGCGAACAAACTCCGGGAATGAAGAACCTGGGCCAGGAAGGATTTCAGTCAGGTCACTGGCAGGCGTCAGTATTGATGGGTGAGCTGGATCAGGTAACCTCATTAGCGGTTGCGTTGGGCTATCGTCTGACAGAAAACTTGTCCGCGGAAGCCATGTTCACCCAGGCCAGCGGCTACTTCGCGAACAACAAATTGATCGATATTAATTTGCAGCACGAGATGTTCCCGCGTTGGCGGGTCTCTCCCTATGTCATGCTGGGTACCGGGCGGGCCAAAATTGAGCCTCGGGCCACGGTAGTGACACCGGAAAATCGTGATGAGGATTTTTCCTTTGCCGGAGCTGGCCTGAAAGCCTACCTCTCGCGGGGTTTTGTTCTCCGCGGCGAATACCGTAGCTATGTGCTGTTTACCCAAGAAGACGACAACCGGAATTTAGAAGAATGGAAACTCGGTTTCTCTGTATTGTTTTAACGACTTCCCTGTTGTTGCCACTGCAAAGCCTGGCGGCGGAACAGGGCAGTGATAATAATAGTGGCGATAGTAAGGCTTCCGTCCGTGATGCGGATGCGGAATCTATTCTCGATCCGAATATTGAGCGCCGCCATATCAAAGAGGCGGATATTGACGCGGAAAATTTCGAGATTGGACTCTACACTGGGGTCCTTTCCATTGAGGATTTCGGCAGTGATCTGCTGGTGGGCCTGAGGTTGGATTACCACCTGTCTGAAGATGTGTTCCTGGAAGGTAGTCTGGCGCGTTCCGAAGCAGGGGATACAAGCTTTGAAACGCTGAATGCGGGAGTGCAGCTGCTCACGGATGACGAGCGTGAATATACTTACTATCAGGTGGGTGTGGGCTATAACGTGCTGCCAGGTGAAGCCTTCCTGACGGAAAACCGCGCCTATAATAATGCGCTGTATTTGATGGGGGGTGCGGGCATGACCGATTTTGCGGGGGATGAGCATTTCACGTTGAGTATGGGGGTGGGGTACCGTTTGTTGATTAATGACTGGATGGCGGTGCGCGTGGACATGAAAGATCATATCTTCAGTCTGGATGTGTTAGGCGAAAACAAAACCACTCACAACCTGGAACTGACCGCGGGTATTGGGGTGTTTTTCTAATTGTGCTGTTTTGAACTCAAGTAATATAGCGAGAACAAGAAATAGTTCGGCACGAAAAGGCCATAAAAAAAGCAAGCAAATAAAGTGAGGGGGAAGCGCAATGAAAAAATGCCTAGCAGGTTTGCTGTGTGGAGCGCTATGTATATTTGGCTTGGGGGTGAACGCAGACGTGACTGGCCCGGCGCCGGACTTTACCCTGAAATCCAGCAGTGGTGAAAACATCAAGCTCAGTGAGTTGAGGGGCACGGTGGTGTTGCTGAACTTCTGGGCGTCGTGGTGCGGACCTTGCCGTACAGAAATGCCCTTGCTGGATGCGTTATACCGTGAATATAGGGACTATGGCTTTACCATTCTCGGTGTAAACTTGGACGAAAATCGTGCTCAGGCCAATCTGCTGTTGGATAAAATTCCCGTGAGTTTCCCTGTCTTGTTTGATCCGACCAACAGCACCAGCGAGACCTACCAAGTGGATGCTATGCCAACCACGGTGCTGATTGATCGCAACGGTGAGGTGCGTTACCACCATCGCGGCTACAAAGACGGGTATATGGACCACTATCGGACCGAAGTGAAGGAACTGGTGCTCGAATAATGCGAAACACGGTGCTGATATTTCTGCTGATCGCCGTCGCCCTGAGCAGTGGCTGCTCATCGGTTAAACCTTGGCTTAAGCCCTACGAACGTGCCCGGCTGGCCGACCCGGTGATGAACCCGGCGGCCAATCCGGCGGGGGATAACTATATGCACCATGTGCATCAGGCCCGTGAAGCCATGCGAGGAGCAGAAGGCAGTGCCGGTGGAGGTTGTGGATGCAACTGATGTGGGCTCTGCGTGCGGTTACACTATGGCTGTTGGCTGCCAGTTCGGTAGCGGCGGTCTTACCGGAAGATCGCCTGGACATATTGCATCATCGCTATGATGGCGGCGGCATGGATATCAAGGGCCCCTCGGTGCTGGTGCGTAAATCGTTTGCCGATAGAGTGTCGGTGCGAGCCAACTATTATGTAGACAAGGTGTCGGCGGCCTCCATTGATGTGGTGACTAGCGCCAGCTCGTATTCGGAGGAGCGCACAGAGAAAAGTATTGGCGTGGATTATCTGGCGGGCAAAGCGATTTACTCATTGAGTTACGGTAACAGCGAGGAAAGTGATTTCGAAGCGAACTCGGTGCATTTTGACATGAGTCAGGATTTTTTCGGTGACCTGACCACCCTGAGTTTAGGGTATTCAAAAGGATGGGATGAAATATTCCGCACCGATGACAATAGCTTCGCTGAAGAGGCGGATCGTCAGCATTTTCGTATCGGGTTGAGCCAAGTGTTGACAAAAAACCTGATCGGCAGCATCACCCATGAATTGATTACCGATGAGGGTTATCTGAATAATCCCTACCGGTCTGTGCGCTACCTGACCTCGGCTAACAGCTACAGTTTTGAACCGGAACGCTACCCCAATACCCGTACCAGTGAAGCCACCGCGATCCGGTTGTCTTATTATCTGCCGTGGCGCGCCGGATTGCACGGTGAGTACCGGACGTATAACGATTCCTGGGATGTTGATGCTACTAGCTGGCAGCTTCAGTTGATTCAACCCATCGGCCAGCGCTGGACCGTGCAAACCCGCTACCGAAGTTATCAGCAGAGCGATGCGGATTTTTATGCAGATCTGTTCCCGTTTCAGAACTCCCGAAACTTCCTGGCCCGGGATAAGGAGTTGAGTGAATTTTCTTCCACGGTGATTGGTGTGGGGGTGGGCTTCCAGTTCAGTAAACCCAATTGGGGTGCTATTGATAAGGCCGGTTTGCACCTATGGGTCGACAATTTTAATTTCGACTACGATAACTTCCGCGATATCCGGGTGCAGACTACGCCGGGCACCGAGCCGCTGTACAGCTTTGACGCCACGGTAACGCGACTGCTGTTTACGCTCTGGTATTAAGCGCGAGCCCCAAGCCACACCTCGGGCCTGTACACCGGGGCCACCGAAAAACTCTCTTGGTCACGCTGCCAACCACCGCGCGCTTTCAAGAGAGCTTCCTGTGGTTTAATTGAAGCTTGGGGCTGTTTCTATAGCGAATCCGTCAACAGGATCCCGAAGCTGTACCGGTTTTCATAATCGTCGTAGTTGATCAGTGAATCCCCGTAGCCTGAGAAAACTTGCACCAGCCCTTTGAAGCGTTTGCTTAGCGGGAATGAGTAATTGATTCGGCCCGCCCCTTTGTTATCCGAGCGCAAGTTGTTGCGCAACATCAGCGCGATGACTTGATTGCCGAACGGGTGGGCGACTTCCAGCTCGAAATTGCCCATGTATTTCTCCATGTCCGGGTTATCGTCGCCGCGCGCATCCGTGGGGTCATCTTTTTCATCTTCGGGTAGGCGATACCAAGGTTTTAAAGACCAGTAATAGTCCCCTGTCTTGAACACATAGTTCATGAAGATACGATTCCAGCTACGGGAAACAGGGACATCCTCACCATTGGATTGGTGGTTTAAACCGAGAGTCAGCAACTCTGAATCCAATGGGCCGATTTGCCAATCGATAGGTTTAGTTATGAACAGTTCCGGTTCGTAATTAACTTCACGGAAGGGGGCAGAGAGGTCACTGTTATAGGCCTGCCAATAGAATGTGCCGGTAAAGGCCATCCAAAGGGTAATGTCATCGAAGATCTTTTCTTTGATAGGGGCTTTCAACGATAACTGGAACTTCACCTCGGAGGGCTGTAGGTCACTGTCGTTTTTAGTGGGGTCGTTCCACTGTCGATTAGACCAGTAACTATAAGGTAACAGGTAATTGCGGCGATGGGGGGTGATGACAAAAGGATTCCCCTGGGTGGTGTTTTCCAGCGCCAGCCTAGCGCGCAGTGCATTTTCCTGGGCGCTGATCTTCTTCCGCTCTTCACCATTGGTGCACCAGCCGCGCATTTCCGTCAATGTCACCCCGCCGTTAGCCGTCTGAGCACCACGCAGCAGGCAGTTATTGAGCTTTTGGTCTTCTGTCATGTTGGAGGGGGCGCGGTCAGGCACTGGCACGTCGTGGCTGGCGGGTTCTTCTGCGCAGAGCGTGGAGCTGGCTAGTGCCAGGGCGAAAACAAGCCGTTTATGCATGTGGGCCTTCCTGTGGCGAGGTGTTTTAGGTGGCGATCAGTTACAGCGATTGGGCTTCGCTATCACTCATGGAGCGAGCTTGCTCTTCCAGCATGACGGGTATGCCATCGCGCACCGGATAGGCTAAGCCGCTGGCTTTGCACTTTAACTCTGCGGTTTTTTCATCGTAGATCAACGGTGCTTTGCTGACCGGGCAGACCAAAATATCCAGTAGATTGGGATCAAGCATTTTCACCACTCCTAAACGGTAATGTCGCGAGTATACCGAAACCTCGGCGGGTTGAATGCCTATCGCAAGCAGACCGATGCTTTTTTACGATTTCCTGGTAATTGTCTTTGAAAACAGGGCGGTTAGCGGGCAAACATTAGTTTCAAACGCTTGTTTGACTTGCGGGTCACAAATAGGGGTGGAGACGTGCCGGAAGCCTGACCTAAGATTAGCCCACTTAAAAGAGTGGCGAGCCACGGCCCGCCTCATTGTTACCGGTAATTTAAGGGAGATTTGAGATGCCGGATTACAAGGCTCCCCTGCGCGACATGCGCTTTGTACTGAATGAAGTGCTCGACCTGGATGGCCACTACGCCAGCCTGGGTTTGGACGATATCAATAGCGAACTGCTGAATGCTTTCCTGGAAGAAGGCGCCAAGTTTTCTGAAAACGAACTGGCTCCTCTAAACCGTTCCGGTGATGAGGAAGGCTGTGGTTTCGAAAATGGTGTGGTGACCACGCCGAAAGGCTTTAAAGAAGCCTACGTCAAATACGTAGAGGGTGGCTGGCCGGCCATGGGTGGCGATCCTGAGTTCGGGGGCCAAGGCCTGCCGGGTTCTGCCGGTATCGCGATATCAGAAATGACCGGTTCTGCCAACTGGTCCTGGAGCATGTACCCGGGCCTGTCCCATGGTGCGGTTGCCACCATTGAAGAACACGGCACTGAAGAGCAGAAACAAGGGTACTTGCCCAAGCTAACCAGTGGTGAGTGGACCGGCACTATGTGTCTGACTGAGCCTAGCTGTGGTTCTGACCTAGGCATTCTCAAAACCAAGGCCGAGCCTAACGACGACGGATCCTACAGCATCACCGGCACCAAGATCTTCATCTCCGCCGGTGAGCATGACATGGCTGAGAACATCATCCATATCGTCCTGGCTCGCCTGCCGGGTGCTCCGAAAGGCACCAAGGGCATTTCCCTGTTCATCGTGCCCAAGTTCATGACTGACGGTAACGGCAGCGTGGGTGAGCGCAATGCGGTGACCTGTGGTTCCATCGAACACAAGATGGGTATTAAGGCTTCTGCTACCTGTGTAATGAACTTCGACGGTGCGACTGGTTACCTGATCGGTCCGGAGAACAAAGGTTTGAACTGCATGTTCACCTTCATGAACTTCGCTCGCCTGGGTACTGCTATTCAAGGTGTTGCGCACGCTGAAATTGGTTTCCAGGGCGGGCTGACCTACGCCAAGGAACGTTTGGCCATGCGTAGTCTGTCTGGACCTAAGAACCCGGAAGGCCCGGCTGACCCGATCATCGTTCACCCAGATGTGCGTCGCATGCTGCTGACCTCCAAGGCATTCGCCGAAGGTGGCCGTGCACTGGTTTACCTGTGTGCCCAGCTGGGCGACAAGGTGAAGCTGGAGAAGGACGACGCGGCACGTAAAGAAGCCGACGAACTGATGGCGCTGCTGACACCGATCGCCAAAGCGTTTGTGACCGAAACAGGCCTGGAAGCTGCTAACCACGGTGTGCAGATCTACGGTGGTCACGGCTTTATTCGTGAGTGGGGCATGGAGCAGAACGTTCGTGATGCCCGTATCTCTACTCTGTACGAAGGCACCACCGGTATTCAGGCGCTGGATTTGTTGGGCCGTAAGGTGTTGATGACCCAGGGCCAGGCCCTGCGTAACTTCACCAAGATTGTGCACCAGTTCTGTGAAGCCAATGGTGAGAATGGCGACCTTAAAGAATTTGTTGAGCCGCTGGCCGGCTACAACAAGGAATGGGGCGAGCTGACTCAAGCCATCGGCATGCAGGCCATGCAGAATCCGGAATACGTGGGCGCCGCCTCGGTGGATTACCTGATGTACTCTGGTTACGTGACGCTGGCCTATCTGTGGGCGCGCATGGCATCTGTCGCGCAAGCCCAGCTAGATGCTGGTGCTGGTGATGAGGACTTCTACAAAGCCAAGATCAGTACTGCGCGTTTCTACTTCAAGCGCATCCTGCCGCGCGTGGCTGGCCATAAAGGCGCTATCGAAGGTGGTTTGGACTGCATGATGGACCTGGATGCCGAGCACTTCGCATTCTAAGTCTCTCCTGCTGATAAAAAACCCGCCTTTATGGCGGGTTTTTTTTGGCTGCTTGACCGCTGGTTGAGGCAGAGAGCATGCCGTAGGGTGCGTTGGGTTTAGTTTCAATCTCACTGTGGCCCTTCTTCGGCGCTGATGGGATTGATGCGAAGGAAGACGGACGTTTTCCTGTAAATCGTGTGCTTACTATTATCCTGGGTATAGTCATGCTCAAGGGAGTATTCAACGTGGCCGTGTCGAAACAGTGTCATAAGGTGGCTGCAGGTCATATCTGGCCTGGGTCTTTTGCAGCGAGCTCTCGCTGTATGCATGCTGTTGTGACATTTCAGGAGTGTGCGCAATGCTTAAAATCATTGCCTGGCGGTTGCTGGCAATATCGTCCGTGGTGCTTGGGGGGATTGGTGTAGTCATCCCTGGTTTGCCCACGGTGCCCTTTTTGTTACTGGCCGCCTGGGCAGGGACTCACGGTTGGCCCCGGCTGGAGGCCTGGCTGCTGGGGCACCCTAAATATGGCCCCAGTATCCGTGAATGGCGAGAGCATGGCGCGGTGTCGCGTCGGGCCAAAATAGCGGCGTCTGTAATGATGTTGCTTAGTGTGATGATGATTGCGATTTCTGCGGCCCATGTGGCGTTAAAGCTGGGTGTTCCAGCAATATTGATGGTGACTGCCGCGTGGCTTTGGACTCGCCCGGAGCCTGAAGCTAAGCAGGGACAACCTGAGGACAGGCGGGCCGGCCGATAGCGCCCGTCCGCCTGTTTGGTGGTGCTGAAAAAAAGCGCTTACACCACTCCCTGGGCGAGCATGGCATCCGCCACTTTGACGAATCCGGCGATATTTGCCCCCCGAACATAATCGGTGGTGCCGTCTACGGTTCCGTACTCAATGCAGGAATGGTGAATGCGCTGCATTATCGAATGCAGTCGCTCGTCTACCTCTCCGGAAGACCAGTTTAATCGTAAGCTGTTCTGGCTCATTTCCAGCCCTGATACCGAGACCCCGCCTGCATTGGCGGCTTTGCCGGGTGCAAATAATATGTGGGCATCGCGGAAGATGTCCATGGCTTCCAGGGTGCATGGCATGTTTGCCCCTTCTGCAACAACCTGACAATTATTTTTGATCAGGGTGCGGGCGTTGCCCCCGTCAAGCTCATTTTGGGTGGCTGCATGGCAGCGCAATATCACAGGGGATGTGCCAGGGGCGCTGGCTCTCCAGGTATTCAGCATTCAAATCTTGAATCGCTTCGCTGAGGCGCGCTCCGGGCTTATTTTTCAGCTCGCTAATATGAAGAAGATCGTCGTCGGTCATTCCCTGTGGGAAAAACAGGGTGCCGCTGGAATCGGAAAGAGTCAGCACCTTGCCGCCTAGTTCGAGTACTTTCCTGGCGGCAAACTGGGCGACATTGCCAGAACCGGAGATCACGGTTTTTTTCCCTTCCAGTCCGCTATGGCGGGTTTTCATCATTTCTTCAACGAAATAAACGCAGCCATAGCCGGTGGCTTCCGGGCGAATTCGTGAGCCGCCGAAGGCAAAGCCTTTTCCGGTAAAGGTGCCTGTGAATTCGTTGGAGAGCTTTTTGTACATGCCAAACATATAGCCCACTTCCCGAGCACCGACCCCGATATCGCCGGCAGGAATATCCAGATTGGGACCAATATGGCGATAGAGTTCGGTAATAAACGCTTGGCAAAAACGCATAATTTCACCGTCGGACTTGTCTTTGGGGTCAAAGTCCGCGCCCCCTTTACCTGAACCCATAGGCAGGGAGGTTAGCGAGTTTTTAAAGGTTTGCTCGAAGGCGAGAAACTTCAGGATGTCCAGATTAACCGATGGATGAAAGCGTAGCCCGCCTTTGTAGGGGCCGATGGCGCTGTTCATCTGTACCCGATATCCACGATTGACATGGACCTGACCGTTATCATCCTGCCAGGCGATTCTAAATTGAATCACCCGCTCGGGCTCAACAAGCCTTTCCAACAACCCCATGGACCGATACGTAGGGTTTTCTTCCAGAAAAGGCCAGAGTGAGCGAAATACCTCTTCGCTTACTTGGTGGAAAGCGCTCTGTTCCGGGTCGCGCTGTTTTATATACTGAAGAAAGTCCTGTAGCCCTGATGACATAAGGGGGTCCTGATATTCGAGGATGAAATAGCATCAATTTGGTGCTTAATAGTGCACCAAATTGATGCTTCCCGGGAGTCTTGTGTCTATTTATAGAAGCGGGCGCCATCGCTTCAAAGCGTCACGATTGCGCCTCTGAAGGTGGAAGGGGGCGGCAGCAAGGGCAATAAACAGGCAAAATACGCGATATGAACGCTGGGTCACAAATAAGCCTGTCACCTGGCCGCAGGGCTGCCTAAAATTCGCACCCTGCCAACTTTCGGGAGACGTGCAAATGGCGACCTATAAAGCCCCCCTTGAGGACATGCGTTTTGTTCTCAACGATGTGTTCAAAGCGGATCAACTCTGGGCCTCCATGCCAGCCACTGCAGAGGTGACTCAGGATTTGTCCGATGCCATTCTGGAAGAAGCGGGCAAGATGACCGAAGGCCTGCTGTTCCCGCTGAATCGTAACAGCGATGAGCAGGGCTGCACTTGGAGCGATGGGGCGGTGACTACCCCGGAGGGTTTCAAGGATGCCTTCAAGACCTTTGCCGAGAACGGTTGGAGCGCATTTTCCGGAAACCCGGATTTCGGTGGCCAGGGGATGCCCAAGTCACTGGCCGTGCTGTTTGAAGAAATGATGCACAGCGCTTGTTCTTCCTTTGCCTTGTATCCGGCGCTAACCAGTGGCGCTTGCCTGGCGGTTGACGCTCACGCCACCAAAGAGCTCAAGTCGCAGTACCTCCCCAAGCTTTATAGCGGTGAGTGGAGCGGCACCATGTGCCTGACCGAGCCGCATTCCGGGACGGACTTGGGCATTTTGCGGACCAAGGCTGTGCCTAACGATGATGGCTCGTTCAATATTACCGGCACCAAGATCTTTATCACCGGCGGGGAACATGACCTGACCGGCAACCATATCCATCTGGTGCTGGCCAAGCTGCCGGATGCGCCAGCGGGTTCCAAAGGGATCTCCCTGTTCCTGGTGCCCAAGTTTCTGCCTGATGCGGAGAACAATCCGGGTGAAGCCAACGGTGTCACCTGTGGTTCCATCGAACATAAGATGGGAATCAAGGGCTCTGCCACCTGCGTCATGAACTTCGACGATGCCAAAGGCTGGATTATCGGTGAGCTGAACCAGGGGCTGGCGTGCATGTTCACTATGATGAACTACGAGCGACTGTCCATCGGGTTACAGGGCTTGGGGTTGGGTGAAGTTAGCTACCAGAGTGCTGCGGAATATGCGCGAGAGCGCCTACAAGGTCGCAGTGCCACTGGTGCGAAAAACCCGCAAGGACCGGCGGATCCGATCATTGTGCACGGTGATGTGCGTCGCATGCTGATGAACATGCGCGCCCTCAATGAAGGAGGCCGCGCGCTGGCAGCCTATGTGGGCATGCAGCTGGATACCTCCAAGTTCAGCGAAGACGCGGACGCCAAGAAGAAAGCGGAAGATCGGGTGGCGCTACTGACGCCGGTCGCTAAGGCTTTCTTTACTGATCGTGGCCTGGACACCACCATTACCGGGCAGCAGGTATTTGGGGGCCACGGTTATATTCGTGAATGGGGTATGGAGCAGTTTGTTCGCGATTGCCGTATTTCCCAGATATACGAAGGCACTAACGGTATTCAAGCGCTGGACCTGGCTGGCCGTAAAGTGGTCCGCAACGGTGGTAAATCCGTGGATGCTTTCCTGGCCGATGCCCAGGCTTGGGTGGATGCTAATGCCGATAACGCACAGCTAGCCGCAGTAAAAGACGACCTGCAAGCGGCTTTGGTATTGCTGAAATCTTCCACCGATACACTGCTGGCCCAGGCCGGCAACAACCCGGATGCGATCAGCGCCGCTGCAGTGGAATACCTGGATATCTTTGGTTATGTGCTCTACGCATGGCTGTGGGCGCAGATGGTGGCGGCCACCGATGGCCGTGATGATGACTTCGCTAAAGCCAAACGTATCACCGGCCAGTACTACTTCCAGCGTGTACTGCCAAAGGCCGAATCACTGGCAGCCCAGCTGAATAGCGGTGCGGATGCCATGATGAGCCTGGACGCGGAACAATTCTGAATAAAGAGCTGAACGTGTAAACGAGGGAGCGATTGTCCCACACCGAAGATCAAGAGGCCGCGCCCCAACATAGGGCGCGGCTTTTTGCGTTTAAGCTGTTGTGTACGTTAGTGGCGTTTCAACGTTGAACGGTTTCTATGGGAACTGCATGTTCAGCGGTGAGCTGCCCCGCACGCTTTGTGCGCGGTCGGGTTCATCAATGAAAGGGTTTCGGTTGCCCTGCTGCTGTTCGATGACATTGTTACGTCGGCGCTCCTCTTCCGTAACCGGATCTTCCCGATTCCAGCGTTGATACATTTCTAAGGTCCCAAGCAAAGGGAGCTCGTAGCGCTCGTGGAGATAGAGCATGGCCCTTGCCACATCGCCTTTGGCGCTTGCCGGGGGTTCGAACACTTGGAAGGATTGCTTGTAGCCACACTTTTCATTTTTAGTCGAGGTGTCGGGTAAATCGCCAAACAGGGTGCGGCGGCGATCCAGTTCCGCGCGGCGGGTGACGGGGAAAAGGGCGTGGCTGTCTTTGCGAATATCAGCGAACTGTGGATTGTTTTCGCAAAGGCGGCTGCTTCTGCAACCAAAGTGCTGCGCAAGACGGCGCTTATCGTAAATTTGCTCTACGGAAATGCGATCAGCGGGCTGGAATGATTCTTTACAGTAAAGGGTAGAGCCGCCATTGGCGTAAATTTGCTTGAGGAATAGGGTGTCCATTCCGCCGGCATAGCTGGCTGCCACGGGCAAAAAAACTGCCAGCAGCGCCAGTGTGGGTTTATACATATTGTGAATCCTGTCACGTTTCCAGTGATGCCATCTTAGCCCCCAAGGCCAGGGTGACGGATGTCTACAATGTATACCGGACGAACAGGGGGGTGCCAATGGCGGGATTAGCGGCTGTCCAACAAAAGCGTCACACAACTACGAATATGTGCGGTGATCGCTGTTTCATCGGGAAGCTGGCTGGGAAGCAACAGGGCGCAGAGTTGAAAGTCGGCCTTGACCATCCCGAAAAACTGCCGGGCGGCATGACTGCTAGGGCTGGGGCCGGGGAGTTGTCCGCGGTCGTGAAGGCACTGGAGGTAAAGCTGTAATTGTTCCTGTAAAAATTGAGGCCCGGCCGCATATACCGTTTCTCCGAGCTCCGCAAAGGCGGCCCCTTCTGCAATCAGCAAGCGGTACAATTCCAGGTTAACCGGATCCGTCAATGCGTTGACGAAAGCGTGCCCCAACAGCTCAAGTCCTTCCCTGGCAGGCAGGTCGTCCACCTCTAGGCTGCGAATATCGTGAACCATCTTGTGAGCGTGATGAGTGATGATCGCGCTGAACAGTCCTCTTTTGTCACCAAAATATTCATACAGGCTGCGGCGTGAGCCGCCTGCTTCAGCAATGATCATGTCCAGTGTCGTGCGTGCGTAACCGTGCTGCAGGAAGGTATGTGTAGCGGCATCAAGTAAGGCTTGGCGCCGTCGTTGGCCGCGTGCGGTGATCTGCTGAGTCATGAATAAGTCCTGTGCTGTTACCCAATGGTATTGAGCAGGACACTTTTCGGCAATGACGTGACGCGCCACTAAACAGTCCGTAGCGGCAAGAAGAATGGCCCAAATGGGATTAGCGGGACGAAAATAAGGTTGATTTATAAATAAGAATCAATATCATTGCGATTCTCTTCTATAGCTGTTCCCTGTCCAAGGAGGCGGACATCCTCATGACGCTTATGGGCCTGTTGTTTTCCAGTCGAAAAAAAGCCTTTGCAGCCGTGGCGGTGCTGAGTGTGTTGAGCGCTGTGCTTAGCGTGGCGGTTTTGGCCTTTATTAGTCAGCGCTTACTGGCCGGAGGGGCTGATCTGCCTGTTGTATTGCTGCAGTTCGTTTTGCTGTTAGTGGCGTTATTTGTCACCGCTACCTTGGCACAGGTGACCTTGCATGTGCTTGGCCACAGGATGGTCTATGGCTTACGCCGGGATCTGGTGCGTCGAGTGCTGGCAACAGACATTGAGCAGTTGGAAAAAGTGGGTGGGCCGCATCTGCTGGCAGCGTTGAGCACCGACCTGCGTAACCTGACCATTGCCTTTGTGCATCTGCCAGAACTGGTTTACGGCGCGGCGCTTAGTGTGGCGGCTCTGGGATGGCTTGCCTGGCTGGCGCCGGGATTGTTTGTGGTTACTGTGGTCTGGTTGCTGGCAACCGCTGTGATGGGGGTCTGGTTGGTTGGCCGTATCAATTTCCATATTGGCAAGGTGCGCGAAGGGGACGACCACCTGTATCAGGATTATCAGGCCATGATTGATGGCCGCAAGGAGCTGGCATTGAACCGGCCTCGCGCCGCCCGTTTTTTTGATGAAGAGTTTGATGGCCATGCCCGCGCCTACCGGGATCATGTTACTCGGGCGGATATCTATAACGGTCTGGCGGGCAATATGGCCAATGTGCTGGTGCTGGCGTTGATTGGTGTGCTGTTTTATCTGGCGGTTGGTCAAGGGTGGGCTGATGCTAATACTGCGTCGATTTTTGCGCTGACGATTCTGTTACTGCGTACACCGTTGATTGGTGCGGTGGCGGCCTTGCCAACACTGCTGTCGGCACGGGTGTCTTTGCGCAAGCTAGTCGGGCTGCAACTGGCTCCTGATTCTGCTGACCTTCTGCAAAGCACCAGCAATACGCTGTCCGGCTTCAGTACTCTTAGCTTGCAGGGCGTGTGTTACCACTACCCAGAGCAGGACGGAGCACCGGGTTTTGCGGTGGGGCCGCTGGATATCACTATCCGTCGTGGGGAACTGATTTTTGTGCAAGGGGGCAATGGTAGTGGTAAGAGCACTTTTGCGCGTTTGCTGACGGGATTGTATCGGCCTCAGCAGGGTGAGCTGATAGTCGATGGCGAGCCCGTTACGGAATCAACCCGGGTGGCTTTTCGACAGCTTTTCTCTTCTGTTTTTACCGACTTCCATTTGTTCAGTCGCTTGCTCAAAGGCGATGGGACAGACGTGGCTAGCGCAGACGTGGATGCTTGGTTGGCCACCTTGGGGATGCAGCACAAGGTACGCGAGCAAGACGGGCGACTTAGCGATATCCGTTTCTCCCAAGGTCAGCGCAAACGTCTGGCACTGTTAATGGCGGTGGTGGAAAGCCGAGACTGTTTATTGCTGGATGAATGGGCAGCGGACCAGGATCCGCAGTTCCGGCAGTTTTTTTATCTCGATCTGCTGCCCCGGCTGCAGGCTACCGGTAAAACCATTATTGCCATTACTCACGATGATCATTACTTCGATCGTGCAGATCGCTTGTTGAAAATGGACGCTGGCCGTTTGCAGGAAATAGACGATTTGAGTGCTCGTGAGAGTGTTCAGGTATTGCGTGAAGCTAGCCTTTAGATCACCCCCTCGAAAATAGAGTGTTGCGTGTTTGAGCTTTCAGCGCTTGCACGCGTTGTTATTCATCCTGTCACCGGCGAGGAAGCCATGAGTATTGATAATCCTGAAACGGAATTCACCGTCGTCATCAATGACCAAGAACAGTACAGCATCTGGCCTACCTATCGTCCGGTTCCGGCAGGTTGGAAAACCGTTGGTGTCACTGGCAACAAGACTGAATGTCTTGAGCATATTAATCAGAGTTGGACGGATCAGCGCCCACGTCGCCTGCGTGATGCGCAAGCGTCCTGATTTCTCTTGCGCCTGCCCTAACGCCAAGGAGCTGATATGACCTGGTCTGCCAACGAAAATCTAAACCCGGGGCCGGACTGGGCCCCGCTTTCCTGTTCACAACAACGCTTGTGGCTTTTCACGCGGCTCTCTGCGCAGAGTACGGCGTATAACCTTGGCGCCATGCTGTGGCTGGAGGGAGAATTAAACCCAGAAGCACTCGAGCAGACCATTAATTATGTGATTGCACGGCAAGATATTGTGCGGGTGCAATTTGCCGAACGCGATGGGCAGGGGTGGCAAAGAATTGCGCCACATGAAGACCGGGTCTTGCAGTGCGAGGACGTTAGTAATAGGGCGGATCCGGTGGCGGCCGCTTATGCGTTGGGCCATGAGTTTAATGCGACGCCGTTTGATCTGGAGACGGATTCGTTGATGCGGTATCGGTTGGTAAAATTGAATGAGCAGCGACACGTGCTGCTGATTTCCCTACACCATATTGTGGGCGACGCCTGGTCTCTGGGCGTATTCATGCAGGAATTTCTGTATGCCTATAGCGCCTTGCGGGAGGGTTTAGAGCCTAAGCTACCGTCACTGGAAACCCGCTATCTGGATTGGGTGAAAACCGAAGTGCAGTGGCTTGCCAGTGAGAACGCGAAATCACAGCTAGAGTACTGGGTTGAAACGCTGGAGCACGAAGGTGAGCCGCTGGCGTTGCCGCGTCTGTCACCACAAAGTGGGGTATCCAACGCGGCGCGCTATCGCGATTTCTCCCTTAGCATTGAGCAAACGCAGCGACTGAAAAAGTTTTCCAGAACGCAGGGGGTTAGTCGCTTCACGGTATTGCTTTCGGTGCTGCAGTATCTGCTCTTTCGCATATCAGGGCAGTCATTAGTTCGCGTTGGCGTGCCCAGCGCGAACCGTAATAGCAGTAACCAGCTTTTGATGGGATTTTTTGTCAATAATCTGGTGGTGCAGGGCGAAGTGTTGCCAGCCCAATCAGTCAGTGATTGGATTGCCCATATTCACCATGCATTGAGTAACGCAAAAAAACATCGAGATATTCCCTTCGAGAAAATTGTCGATGAGCTCAGTGATTCCCGTCGTGCTGGAAGTCACCCTTTGTTCCAAGTGGCGTTTAACTATCGTCAGCAGGGCAAGGGGTTGAGCTTAAACT
This sequence comes from Alcanivorax sp., assembly GCF_040119285.1. Classification (GTDB taxonomy): domain Bacteria; phylum Pseudomonadota; class Gammaproteobacteria; order Pseudomonadales; family Alcanivoracaceae; genus Alcanivorax. Next base: position 30,781 of record NZ_JBEDTY010000003.1, on the reverse strand, counting down.
TGGGAAACCTGCTGGTGCGGGTGGAAGATCTACCGGTAACGGAGACGCCATTTGATCTAGTGCTGGATGCCTGGCCAGATGAACACGGCGGCCTGACGCTACGTTTGGTTTATGGTGAGGGTATTTTCGATGATGCTTTCGCTGAGCGAATGGTCGCTGGTTTTGAGCAGGTGCTGGATCAGTGGCTGCAAGCCCCCGCGTTACCGTTGACAGAAAGCGCCGCACTGGTCCCGGGTGACGTAGCTTTACTGCAAGAGTGGGGTCAGGGTGAAGGCGAGTGGCAAGCGACGAGTTTTGTGTCCTTATTCTCGCAGCAGGCGGCAAAGCGGGGCGATGCCATTGCGCTAGTGCACGGTGGCACTCGCGTGTCGTTTGCCGAACTGGAAGCGCGCTCTAATCAGCTGGCCCGTTACTTGATGGGCCAAGGCGTGAAAGCGGATCAAGTGGTGGGGGTGTCGTTCGAACGTGGCGTCACCATGGTGGAAGCCTTTATTGCGGTGATGAAAGCCGGTGGTGCTTTTCTACCGCTGGACCCGGGGTATCCCGCTGATCGTTTGCGCTACATGCTGGAAGACAGTGGCGCGAGCCTGCTGCTCACCTCCTCTGACCTGATCGACACCCTGCCGAGCGTTGAAGCCGTTAACCCCATTGCGGTCGATGAGCTTTCGCTGGACGATTTTGCCTACGGCATCCTTAACGATGAACCGCACCCAGACCAGCTCGCCTATGTAATTTACACCTCCGGTTCCACCGGCAAGCCTAAAGGCGTGTCGTTGACCCATGCCGGGCTGAGCATGCATGTGCAAACGATCGGTGAGCGCTACGGCATGACGCCGGATGATGTGGAGCTGCAGTTTGCGTCCATTAGTTTTGATGGCGCGGTGGAGCGCTGGACAGTGCCGCTGGCCTTTGGCTCGCGGGTAGTGATTCGCGATCAAGCATTGTGGAGCGCTGAAAAATGCTGTGAGGTGCTGCAGGAAGAAGGTGTCACCATCGCCTGTTTTCCGCCCAGTTATGTGGGGCCGCTGCTGGACTGGATTGAGCAAGAAAAGCCACCGCTGAACGTGCGTTCCTGGACATTGGGCGGTGAAGCGTTTACCCGGGAAACCTTCGAGCGGATGCAGCAGGTATTAAAGCCGCAACGCATTCTCAACGGTTACGGCCCGACAGAAACCGTGGTAACGCCGATGCTATGGGCGGCCTATGAAGGCGATACGCTGAGCAGCGCCTACGCGCCCATTGGTCATGCGGTGGGGCCGCGAAAACTTTACGTGCTGGATCAGGATTTAAACCGTGTTCCTGTGGGCGTGGCGGGCGAGCTGTATATCGGTAACGAAGTGGGGCTGGCCCGTGGCTATCATCAGCGCCCAGACCTGACCGCCGAACGGTTTTTGCCTGACCCGTTTGGCGAACCCGGTGAGCGCATGTACCGCACCGGAGATTTAGTGAAGTACCGCGCCGACGGGGTAATGGAATACCTGGGGCGGGTGGATCAGCAGGTAAAAATTCGCGGTTTCCGCATTGAGCTGGGAGAAATTGAAAGCCAGCTACTGGGCCATGAACAGATTCGTGAAGCCGCCGTGGTGGCACAGCCTTCCCCCACCGGTGATAGATTGGTTGGCTACATTGTGATGCGCAATGCGTCGCACTCTGTCCCCTGTGAGCATGAGCCACAAACGATTCTGGCTGCCCTGTCTGAGTCGCTGCCGGACTACATGGTGCCTAGCCAGTTAATCACGCTGGAAGCCATGCCGCTGACGCCGGCGGGTAAAGTGGATCGCAAAGCCTTGCCGGTAGCGCAGTGGCAAAAGGCCAGTGAAGGGGCGCCGCCGCAAACCGATAACGAAAAGGTACTTGCGGACATTTGGCAGTCTCTTCTGGGCCGAGAAGGCGTGAGTCGTGATGATAATTTCTTTGCCCTGGGCGGCGATTCCATTTTGGCTTTGCAGGTGGTCAGCCGTGCTCGGCAACAGGGCTTGGCATTAACGCCTAAGGACCTTTTTGAACACCCGGTGCTGAGTCAGCAGGCCGCAGTGGCGGATCCGGTGAATGTCACCATGGCCAGCCAAGAGCCCTTGTCTGGCCCGGTGTTTTTATTGCCGATTCAACAGCGTTTTATTCAGCAGCGAGGGTTGTCCGCTTGCAATCAATATTTGCGCTTTTCCGTGCAAAAACATTTTGATGCGCAGATGCTGGAACAGGCGTTGCAGAGGTTGGTGGCGCAACACGATGCGCTGCGCGTTCAGTTCGATAATCAACAGGTGGGAACAGCGTATTGCCTGCCGGTGAATGACGCGCCGTTGTTGCAACAGATAGACAGTGACGATAGTGCCGCCATCGAAGCTCAGATGATCGCCGTGCAGCGCAGCCTGAATCCGGCGAAGGGCACCTTATTGGGTGCGCTGTATGTTACTGGGGCTTCCCCGCAGTTGTTGCTTAGCATTCACCATTTGGCGGTGGATGGGGTGTCTTGGCGTATTTTGTTGGAAGATTTTTTTACGGCTTACCAGCAAATTGAAGTAAGCGGAAAGGCCTCCTTGCCGCGCAAGACACACACTTTGCGCGATTGGCAGGAGATACTGGACCAGCACTTTCTGCCGCAGGCAGAACAAGCGTTGCCTTACTGGCAAGCGGTGTGTGAGCCCATGCCACCATTATTTTCCACGGTGCAAGGTGGCGTCGCTTCACGTATTGATCGGCAAACCGATGCCCAGACATTGAGCCGCTGGCAGCATAGCGCTGACCGTTATGCCTCGTTGAATCTGGAAGAATTTTTGCTTATCGCGCTGGCCCAGACACTGGCCGATTTCAGTGGTCGCAATGCGGTACGCATTCACCGGGAAAGCCATGGTCGGGCAGCCGGTGATACCGCGGTGGACTTAAGTCGTACGGTGGGCTGGTTGACCAGTTTGTATCCCCAACGGCTAGATCGTGCCGAGGATCTGACGGCCACCATCAAGCAGCAAAAAGAACAATTGCGCCAGCCCGCCAATGGTGGGTTGGCGTATGGCTTGCTGGTTCAGCACGGCAAACTGGAGGATGGGGACCACCGCCTGGATGTGCTGTTCAATTATCTTGGTCAGTTCCGGCACGATGATATGCCCGGCGTGTCGTTAATGGACGCAGGCCTGTGGCAGGAAACGGATGCTCCGGCCGATGCGCCATTGGTGATCAACGCAGATCAACAAAACGGCGCCTTGCGCATTCAGGTGAATGTAGATGGTGAATCTCTCTCCCAGGGGCAGGGTGATAGGCTGGTAAGCCAGTGGCTGGAGCAGTGCGAACGTTTGGCACGGCACTGTGCCACGCAGGCCCCGGTGCTAACCCCGGCGGATATGCCACTGGCATCGCTAACCCAAATGCAACTGGACGCCCTACATGACCGTCCGCAGCAAATTTTGCCCCTGTCGCCGTTGCAATCAGGGCTGCTATTTCATTCCCAGTTAAGTGGTAACAACAGTACCTATGTAAACCAACTGGTGTTGCCGCTCACCGGAGTACAGCCAGCCCGGATGCGCCAGGCCTGGCAGACACTACTGGAACGCCATGGTGTGTTGCGCACAAGTTTGCTGCCTGCAGCGCAGGCAGACGATCGCCATCAAGCGGTTTGGTCTACGCAGCAGGTGAAGCTGCCCTGGTGTGAACTGGATCTGCGCGGTGAAGGTGATAGTGCATCGGCGCTGGATAAGTGGTGCAAGCAGCGGCGGGAAAATGGGTTCGACTTGCAAGCGGCGCCGCTGTGGAAAGTCGACTTGTTGCGTGCCAGCGAAGACCGGTTTGAGTGCGTGCTGACACTGCACCATATCCTCATGGATGGCTGGAGCACCGGGGTGCTGCTCACAGAATTGATGGCTCTGTATCACGGCAAGACACTGGCGGCGATGCCGAAAAGCTATGCGGATTATCTGGCTTGGTTGCAGCAGCAGGACCGGGCCGTCACTCGAGCATTTTGGCAACAGTACCTGTCGTCGGTGCAGCTGCCCACCCGGCTGGTGGACGCCGTGGGGACGGGGGAGAAAGGCGCGTTTCGCCGGCACCCCATCGAATTTGATGCGGCCACCAGCGACAGCCTGCGCCAAGCCGCCCGTGACAAAGGGTTGACCATCAATACCCTGGTGCAAGCCGCCTGGGCACGGGTGCTGGGCCGTTTTACCGGCCAGCAGCGAGTGGTCTTCGGTAATACGGTAGCGGGTCGACCGGCGGAATTGGCAGGCAGCGACAGTATGCTGGGGCTGTTTATTAATACCCTACCCATGACTGTGCCACTGCATGGCGAACAACCGGTGGCGGACTGGTTGATGCAATTGCAGGCGGACAATGCGGCGCTACGGGAACAGGGCCACGCGCCATTGTTCGAAGTGCAACAGGATGCCGGCTGGGGCGGGGAGGGGTTGTTCGACACCTTGTTGGTGTTTGAAAACTACCCGCTAGATGAATCTCTTTTGGGGGGTGGGCAGAGTGAATTGCAATTGGGGACTCCCACCAGCCACGAGTTCACTCATTACCCGTTGACTGTGGCAGTGTTGCCCGGCGATCACCTGCAAATGTTGTTCGCCCACGATAGCCAAGCGTTGCCGGTGCCGTTGGTGGAGCGCATGGCCAGCGCCTTTAAGCGAACGTTGCTGGCGTTGTCTCAATCCGAGGGCATGACCTTGGCCGAACTGAATGCGCTGGGTGACGATGCCGCCCCATTGCAACAGTGGAGTCAGGGTGAGGGTGAGTGGGTTGCGGATAGCTTCGTTTCCCTGTTCTCGCAACAGGCCGCCAAACGCGGTGATGCCATTGCGCTGGTGCACGGCGGCACTCGCGTGTCGTTTGCCGAACTGGAAGCGCGCTCCAATCAGCTGGCCCGTTATTTACTCGAACAAGGCGTGCAGCCGGATGAGGTCGTCGGGGTGTCGTTCGAACGCGGCGTCACCATGGTGGAAGCCTTTATTGCGGTGATGAAAGCCGGTGGCGCCTTCCTGCCGTTGGACCCGGGTTATCCGAAAGATCGCCTGCATTACATGCTCAAAGACAGCGGTGCCCGCTTGTTGCTTACCTCTTCAGCGTTGATTGGGGTTCTGCCTGAGGTTGCAACGGTTGCTCCAGTGGCGATTGATCGTTTGTCGCTGAACGATTTCCCTGCGAATGCGTTGAATAACGAGCCGCACCCAGACCAGCTCGCCTATGTAATTTACACCTCCGGTTCCACCGGTAAGCCTAAAGGCGTGTCGTTGACCCATGCCGGGCTGAGCATGCATGTGCAAACGATCGGTGAGCGCTACGGCATGACGCCGGATGATGTGGAGCTGCAGTTTGCGTCCATTAGTTTTGATGGCGCGGTGGAGCGCTGGACAGTGCCGCTGGCCTTTGGCTCGCGGGTAGTGATTCGCGATCAAGCATTGTGGAGCGCTGAAAAATGCTGTGAGGTGCTGCAGGAAGAAGGTGTCACCATCGCCTGTTTTCCGCCCAGTTATGTGGGGCCGCTGCTGGACTGGATTGAGCAAGAAAAGCCACCGCTGAACGTGCGTTCCTGGACATTGGGCGGTGAAGCGTTTACCCGGGAAACCTTCGAGCGGATGCAGCAGGTATTAAAGCCGCAACGCATTCTCAACGGTTACGGCCCGACAGAAACCGTGGTAACGCCGATGCTGTGGGCGGCCTATGAAGGCGATACGCTGAGCAGCGCCTACGCGCCCATTGGTCATGCGGTGGGGCCGCGAAAACTTTACGTGCTGGATCAGGATTTAAACCGTGTTCCTGTGGGCGTGCCGGGCGAGCTGTATATCGGTAACGAAGTGGGGCTGGCCCGTGGCTATCATCAGCGCCCAGACCTGACTGCCGAACGGTTTTTGCCTGACCCGTTTGGCGAACCCGGTGAGCGCATGTACCGCACCGGAGATTTAGTGAAGTACCGCGCCGACGGGGCAATGGAATACCTGGGCCGGGTGGATCAGCAGGTAAAAATTCGTGGTTTCCGCATTGAGCTGGGAGAAATTGAAAGCCGGTTGCTGGCCCATCCACAGGTGCGCGAAGCGGTGGTGCTGGCTCAGCCGTCACCGGGGGGCGACCGGCTGGTAGGCTATTTGGTGCCGCGCGGTCCGCTCAGTACCGATGCACTGATTGCCACGCTGGCAGAGAGCCTGCCGGACTATATGGTGCCCAGCCATTTATTAACCCTGGAAGCCATGCCGCTGACACCGGCGGGCAAGGTGAACCGCAAGGCATTACCCCTGCCTCAATGGCAGGCGAGCCGTGCTGGTGACGCGCCACAAGCCGGCACGGAAACGTTGCTTGCTGAGATTTGGCAATCCCTGTTGGGGCAGGAAAAAATCAGCCGCGATGATCACTTCTTTAATCTGGGTGGGCATTCATTATTAGCGGTGCAGATGGTTAACCGGCTGCGCCATCAGCACCAGCTGGACCTGCCCTTAAACCGTATTTTCGAGCAACCTTTGCTGAGGCAATGTGCATTGTTGTGTCAGCCGGCGAATGCCATGCCGGACATTCAGCCGGTGCCTCGCCATGGCGATTTGCCTTGTTCTGCGGCCCAGCGGCGGCTCTGGTTCGTGCAGCAGCTGGAGCCGAAAAACGGTGCGTACCATATGCCGCTGGGGCTGGAGGTGCGCGGTGAACTGCATCAAGCAGCGCTGCAGCAGGCGGTGGATACCTTGGTGGCCAACCATGAAAGCTTGCGGACCCGTTTTGTGGATGTGGGCGGGGAGCCTCGTCAGCGTATTCTTGATGACGCAGCGGTGATTGTTCAGTGGCAAGATTTGAGCGATGAGGCCAGCTCAGAGGATGTGCATCGTTGTCAGCATGAGGTGCTGACCAAACCGTTCGATCTGGCGGCGGATGCGTTATTGCGCGTGCAGGTTGTGAAGCTCTCGGCGCAACGTTATCAGCTGATGTTGGTGCAGCATCACATCATCGGTGATGGAATTTCCATGCAATTGCTGTTGGCGGAGTTGAGCGAACTGTACCGGCTTGCTCATCAGGGGGCACGCCTAGTGCCTTCCCCAGCGGCCATCCAGTACGCAGATTACGCGGCCTGGCAGCAGCAATGGCTGAATAGCGACGAGGCCCGAGCCCAGACCCGGTGGTGGGTTGAGCAGTTGGGTGATGGCGGCGAGCCGCTGGCCTTGCCCACGGATTTCCCCCGTGGTGCTCTGCCTGAGAATGAAAACGGGGGCGCTCGCTTGCCAGTGTCGATCAGTGATCGACAGCTGACGCAGCTCAAGCAACGGGCCAGCGAGTTGGGTTCTACCGTCTCGACCTTGTTACTCACTGTCTGGCAGACCTTATTGCATCGTTACAGTGGCCAAGCACAGGTGCGGGTTGGTGTGCCGGTGGCCGGTCGCTTGCAGTCGCAAACTGAAAACTTGCAGGGCTGCTTTATTAACACCCTGGTAGTCCCGGCGACTTACCAACAACCGCAATCGTTTGCCCAGCATGTGGCGGCGACTCAGCGGTTTATGGGTAAAGCCCAGGGGCGTCAATCGTTGCCTTTTGAGGTGTTGGTGGATGCGCTCGGGGTTGATCGGAATCTGGATCGTCACCCTCTGTTTCAGGTGGTCTTCAATCATCAACGCCTCAGTCAGACGTTTGCTCCCCAATGGCCGGAAGCGGTGATCACGCCGTTCGACCCTGGCGCGGCCGGTGCCCAGTTCGAATTGGCGCTGGATATTTTGGAAGACGATGAACAGCTGCAGGGTTTTATTGGTTATGCCACTGCGCTGTTTAAACCGCAAACCATTGCGCGCCTGCGAGACCATTTCTTTATTTTGCTTGAGGCGTTGCTCAATGACCCGCAGCAGCTGTTGGCCGACACGGCTTTACTGACGGCTGAAGAAATCAGTGACCAACAGCACTTCAATCACACCAAAAAAGACTGGGGCGATTTTACTGCACTGCCCAAGCGTCTGAGTCAGCAGGCGGGCCGCACTCCCGATGCCGTCGCCTTGAGCATGGGTGAGCAACAACTCAGTTACGCGCAACTGGACCGCAAGGTGAATCAACTGGCTAACCGACTGCGCCGTGCGGGGGTGAAAGAGGAGGTGCGAGTGGCCATCGGCTTGCCCCGTTCGCTGGAGCTGGTCATCGGCATTCTTGCCATCACCCGTGCGGGTGGCGCCTATGTCCCGTTGGATCCGAGTTACCCGCAGGATCGCCTGAGCTACATTTTAGAGGCGTCTTCGCCGGCCTTGCTGCTGACCCACAGCAGCCTGCTGGGCGGTTGGCCCAAAGCGGTGCCCATGTGGTGCCTGGATGAACTGGATGTGAGCGATCAGCCGACAACGCCGCCCCCGGTGCAGTGGCATCCAGATCAGGCGGTTTATGTGATCTATACCTCCGGCTCCACAGGTAAGCCCAAGGGTGTGCTCAATACTCAGGCGGCGCTGGAAAACCGGTTGCTGTGGATGCAGAACGAATATCCGTTGCAGGCTGCGGACTGTGTATTGCAAAAAACGCCCTTCAGCTTTGATGTGTCCGTGTGGGAGTTTTTCTGGCCGTTGATGGTTGGCGCACGGTTGGCGGTGGCGCCGCCGCAGGCCCATGGTGACCCGCAGTGGTTGCAGCAGGTAATGGCCGATGAAGGTGTTACCACACTGCACTTTGTGCCATCCATGCTGAAAGCGTTTGTGGATGCCTCCGGGTTGCAAAATGTGCCGCGGCTCAAGCGCTTGATCTGTAGCGGCGAAGCGTTGGATATGGAACTGCAGAAAGCCGTGTTCACCAGCCGTGATGATGTCGAACTGCATAACCTATACGGCCCAACCGAGGCTGCCATTGATGTGAGTTTCTGGCAATGCCAGCCGGAAGGCGGGCATACCGTGCCCATCGGTGCACCGATTAGCAATATCCAATTGTATGTGTTGGATACGGATCTTAATCCGGTGCCCCGTGGGGTTCCCGGTGAGTTGTATCTAGCGGGTATAGGGTTGGCGCGTGGGTATTTTGGTCGTTCGGATCTGACTGCGGAACGTTTTGTGCCTAACCCCTACGGTGACGCAGGCAGCCGCATGTATCGCACGGGTGATCAGGTGCGCCAACGGGGCGATGGCATCATTGAATATCTGGGCCGCCTTGACCATCAGGTGAAGATTCGTGGCCTACGCATCGAGCTGGGTGAAATCGAACAACAACTGAAGCAATTGCCGGATGTAAATGATGCGGTTGTTGTTGCTGATCACAGTGATACCGGTGATCAGTTGGTGGCGTATGTGAGCGCCGATAGCGATAACCGTGAAGCCTGGCAACAGGCCCTTGCGGATGCATTGCCCGAGTACATGGTGCCCGCACTGTTTATGGTTCTGGAGGCTCTGCCGTTATCCCCCAACGGCAAGCTGGATCGCAAGGCGTTACCTGCACCGCAATGGCAAGCCCGTGAATACCGTGCTCCGCAAACCGAAACCGAACAGCAATTGGCTTCGCTGTGGGAAGAGCTGCTGGGGCAACCCCGTGTGGGGCTGGATGACAATTTCTTTGTCCTCGGTGGGCACTCGCTGTTAGCCACACGCGTCGTTGCTGCGCTGCGTGATCGCTGGGGGGTGGATGTTCCCCTGCGTGCGTTATTTGAGGCGGACACGCTGCAGGCGTTGGCTGCACTGGTAGATGAGAACAACGGCGAAGCCAAACAGCAAGAGCAAGAGGATCTGTCGGCCATGGCCGATCTTCTCGATGACCTGGAAGATTTATGATCTGGAGTGAAGTATGAGCCTGGATAAGGCGGCACTGGCCCGGCGTTTTATGGCGCTGGATGAAACAAAGCAGGCGGTTTTTCTACAAAAACTGGGCGAGAAAGGTATTCCCTTCGAGCGCCTGCCTATTGTCGCCGGTAACCGCCCAGCTCGTATCCCACTGGCGCCAGCCCAGCAGCGGCTGTGGACGATTCATCAGTTGGAGCCAGCAAACACCGCCTACCACTTGAGTGCTGCTTTTGAGCTTAACGGGCCATTGGATGTGCCGCGCTTGTTACGCGCCATGGATGCGGTGGTTCGCCGACATGAGAGCCTGCGTACCCGTTTTGTAGAAGAGGATGGTGAAGGTTACCAGCGTATTGTCGCCGACACCCTGACGGTTGAGCAGCGGGATGCACGCGCGCTGGATGATGGTGACCGGCAGACCCTTGCGGATGAACACGCTAGCCGTCTCTTTGTGCTGGGCAGTGATTCTCCCTTGCGGGTGCAATTGCTGCAGCTGTCTGAGCAATGCTGGCGGCTGCAGCTGGTGATGCATCACCTGGTGTCCGATGGCTGGTCCATGGATGTGTTCTTTGCGGACCTGGCGCGGGCGTATCTCAGTGACTCCCCGTTGCCAGCCCTGGCTATTCAGTATGCGGATTATGCGCTTTGGCAGAAGGCCTGGTTGGATGCCGGTGAACGGGATCGGCAACTCAGCTATTGGCGTGAACAACTGGGCCATGATCAACAGGAGAGGGCCCAGCCACCCTTGCTGATTGCCCATGATAGGGCGCCGGCGCAGACCGCCTTGCGTTCCGCCGCCAGTGTGCAGTGGTCTGTGCCGGCCCATTTACAGGGGCCGTTACAAGCGCTGGCGCGGGATAACGACACAACATTGTTCACGGTGGTGTTGGCGGCATGGCAATGGGCTTTGGCGTCTGTGAGTGGCCGTCGTGATATTCCGGTGGGTGTGCCGGTGGCCAACCGGGAGCGCGCCGAGGTAGAAGCGCTGGTGGGTTTTTTTGTGAATACCTTGGTGCTACGGGGTAAGCCTCGGGCGGCGTTTACGGTGAATCAATGGGTAACCCAACTGCACCAGACTATGCTGGATGCCCAGGCCCATCAGGCGCTGCCGTTCGATCAACTGGTGGCTTTCTTGGCGCCACAGCGGGAGCCGGGCGAGACGCCGCTTTTTCAGGTTCTGTTCAATTATCAACGGCGTGATACAAAGGCGAGAAATCTCAGTGACAACGTCACCATTGTGCCGCTGGCTCAGGGGGTGCCGCATGCGTTGTTTGATCTGGCGCTTGATGCCCATGAGGGTGAAGGCGGCGCCTTATTGTTGACGCTGACCTATGCTGCCGATCGCTTTCATTCAGAAACGGTAGAGCGCCTGAAACAGGCTATGAATCAGGTGTTGACCGCATTCAGTCAGGGCCAGCATACGTTAGGCTCGATCAGTGTGGCAGAAAGCGATGTGTCCAGACTGCAAGAGTGGGGTCAGGGTGAAGGCGAGTGGCAAGCGACGAGTTTTGTGTCCTTATTCTCGCAGCAGGCGGCAGAGCGGGGCGATGCCATTGCGCTGGTGCACGGTGGCACTCGCGTGTCGTTTGCCGAACTGGAAGCGCGCTCTAATCAGTTGGCCCGTTACTTGATGGGGCAGGGCGTGAAAGCGGATCAAGTGGTGGGGGTGTCGTTCGAACGTGGCGTCACCATGGTGGAAGCCTTTATTGCGGTGATGAAAGCCGGGGGTGCTTTTCTGCCGCTGGACCCAGGGTATCCCGCTGATCGTTTGCGCTACATGCTGGAAGACAGTGGCGCGAGCCTGCTGCTCACCTCCTCTGACCTGATCGACACCCTGCCGAGCGTTGAAGCCGTTAACCCCATTGCGGTCGATGAGCTTTCGCTGGACGATTTTGCCTACGGCATCCTTAACGATGAACCGCACCCAGACCAGCTCGCCTATGTAATTTACACCTCCGGTTCCACCGGCAAGCCTAAAGGCGTGTCGTTGACCCATGCCGGGCTGAGCATGCATGTGCAAACGATCGGTGAGCGCTACGGCATGACGCCGGATGATGTGGAGCTGCAGTTTGCGTCCATTAGTTTTGATGGCGCGGTGGAGCGCTGGACAGTGCCGCTGGCCTTTGGCTCGCGGGTAGTGATTCGCGATCAAGCATTGTGGAGCGCTGAAAAATGCTGTGAGGTGCTGCAGGAAGAAGGTGTCACCATCGCCTGTTTTCCGCCCAGTTATGTGGGGCCGCTGCTGGACTGGATTGAGCAAGAAAAGCCACCGCTGAACGTGCGTTCCTGGACATTGGGCGGTGAAGCGTTTACCCGGGAAACCTTCGAGCGGATGCAGCAGGTATTAAAGCCGCAACGCATTCTCAACGGTTACGGCCCGACAGAAACCGTGGTAACGCCGATGCTGTGGGCGGCCTATGAAGGCGATACGCTGAGCAGCGCCTACGCGCCCATTGGTCGTGCGGTGGGGCCGCGAAAACTTTACGTGCTGGATCAGGATTTAAACCGTGTTCCTGTGGGCGTGGCGGGCGAGCTGTATATCGGTAACGAAGTGGGGCTGGCCCGTGGCTATCATCAGCGCCCGGACCTGACCGCCGAACGGTTTTTGCCTGACCCGTTTGGCAAACCCGGTGAGCGCATGTACCGCACCGGAGATTTAGTGAAGTACCGCGACGACGGGGTAATGGAATACCTGGGGCGGGTGGATCAGCAGGTAAAAATTCGCGGTTTCCGCATTGAGCTGGGAGAAATTGAAAGCCAGCTACTGGGCCATGAACAGATTCGTGAAGCCGTCGTGGTGGCACAGCCTTCCCCCACCGGTGATAGATTGGTTGGCTACATTGTGATGCGCAATGCAGCGCACTCTGTCCCCCGTGAGCATGAGCCACAAACGATCCTTTCTGCCCTGTCTGAGTCGCTGCCGGACTACATGGTGCCTAGCCAGTTAATCACGCTGGAAGCCATGCCGCTGACGCCGGCGGGTAAAGTGGATCGCAAAGCCCTGCCGGTAGCGCAGTGGCACACGGCCAGTGAAGGGGCGCCGCCGCAAACCGATAACGAAAAGGTGCTTGCGGACATTTGGCAGTCTCTTCTGGGCCGAGAAGGGGTGAGTCGTGATGATAATTTCTTTGCCCTGGGCGGCGATTCCATTTTGGCTTTGCAGGTGGTCAGCCGTGCTCGGCAACAGGGCTTGGCATTAACGCCTAAGGACCTTTTTGAACACCCGCGATTACACGATCTGGCGGCGTGCGCAGTGAACGCAGAGGCCTCGATTATTTCCCAGCAGCCCTTGCAGGGTGAGCTTGGTCTTCTGCCCATTCAACAGCATTTCTTTTCCCTGAGACCGCCTAGCCCTAGTCACTGGAACCAACATTTGTGGTTGGCGTTGGATGCGCCCATGGATCGCCAAGCACTGAATGTTACCTTGCAGGCGCTCTACCGGCAGCACGACGCGTTACGTCTGCAGTTTACTTATGAGGCGAATGGCTGGAGGCAAACCTGTTTGTCGGCGGACAGGCCCTACGATGAATTATTGTGGTGGTGTCAGGCTGCTGACGAAGCGGCGGTTGACACCCTGTGCGAGCAGACTCAGCAAAGCCTGAATATTGAAACCGGTGAACTGTTTCGTGTCCTTTACGTGCAAACGCCGCAGCAACCGGATCGAATGTTATTGGTGATTCATCACCTTGCGGTGGATGGCGTATCTTGGCGTATTTTGTTGGATGACCTGCTCAATGCCTACGGGCAAGCCTTAACGGGCGCGGCGATAACCCTGCCGGAGCGTAGCCATAATTTGAGCGATTGGCACCAGGCGCTGGAGCAATGGCTGCAGAGTAAAGGGAAAGCACGCTTGCCGTTCTGGCAGGGGCAACAGCCGAAAAAAATAGACAGTGCCCTGCCTACCTTTGCGGAAAAGGAAAGCGTGGCCTTGTCGTTGGGCAAGGATGATACCCGCAGGTTGCTACAGGACGCGCCTGTTAAGTTGGGCGTGTCGGTTCCCGCTCTATTGCTGACGGCGCTCACCCGGACGTTGAAACCTTCCGCTATGGGCGCCTCGCTGGCGGTGCGTTCCGCCGCTGAGGGGCATGAGGCTGGCAGCGAGTCGCCCTCACAAGACAATCATCTCGTTATTAATCTGGAAGGCCATGGCCGTGAAACGCGCCTGGCACCCGGTTTGGATTTGAGCCGTACCCTGGGTTGGTTCACCAGCCTCTTCCCGCTGAGGTTGCCGTTCGACGGCGACCCGCGCCGGAATCTTTTTGCGGTCTCGCAACAGCTGGCAAATACCGAGGCTGACGGCGGCGTGGGCTATGGCGCACTGCGCTATCTTGCCGACAGTCCGCTTAACGACAGCACCGATGCGCCAGTGACGTTCAACTATCTTGGCCAGTATCACAATGATGCGTTGATTCAGGGTTTCACTCCTTTGCCGGGCGGCGGTAAGGCTCAGGCAGAGGACAACCCCATGGCTGCGCCGCTGGCCATTAATGGTCAGGTGGTGGCGGGCAAGCTGGAGTTGGTTTGGGATTTTGCTCGCAGCCATTACCCGCGCCAGCAAGTACAGCACTTGTGCGGTCGTTATCGGCAGGAGCTGCTTGCCTTGTTGGACCTGGCCGACTCACCACAGGAAGCGCGGGCCGACCCGGCGTTGGTAACCGTGCTGAATAGCAGTGCAGACGCGCCTGTGTTGTGGTGTCCCCATCCCGTGACGGGGCGCACCACGGGTTATCAAGCGCTGGCCGCCAGCCTGCAAGAGCAGTGGCAGGTGCGTGGCTTGCAATCACGCAGCTTCCTCGAGCCTGGCTGGTTCGATCCGTCGTTGAGTGAAATGGTAGAGCGGTATTACCGCACGGTGCGCCAGGCGCAACCTGAAGGCCCGTACTATTTATTGGGCTGGTCCATGGGAGGCGCCTTGTCCATGGAGCTTGCCCACCGATTGGAGCAAGCCGGTGAAGAGGTAGCCTTTGTGGGGCTGCTGGATACCTATGTGCCGGGCCACGAAGTGCCGGAAGATCAGTGGTCGTCGCCACAGGCGCAACAAACCTTGCGTGCACATTTGGGCATGCTGCTGACTTGCGCGCCCGCTACCGCGTTAGACGATTGCATGGCGCGTTTGCGTGACAGCAAGCCCGCGCAATGGCCGCAGAACTTTACACAGTGGCTGGCTACGCAACCGATTGAGGCGGCGGTGGCAGACAGTGCTGCGCAGTTATTGCATGCCTGGGCTGTGGAGCAACATTTGCGGGATTTGTGTTGGGGTTATCAGCTGCCGACATTGCATACCCCGGTGCACAGTTGGTGGGCCAGTGAGCCAGCGGGGCGCGCTCAGGCCCTTCAACGCGGGTTAGCGTTATGTGCTGAACTTGCCCATACCGAGACGGTATCGGCGGACCACCTGACGATCGTGCGGGAGCCGTCCCTGTTACAGGGCTTGTCCGTTTTGCTGAAGTGTTGCAAGGCTGGCAACGCATTGATGGACATACCGGGCTAATCATTGTTGTTGTGCACTAGTCGTGAGCTTCGTAATATGTATAATGCTGTTGCGAATCATTCCTATTACTGTATGTCTTACGATTGCTAGGAGAACGACCATGGGGAATCGGACCGAGAGCGGGCTGATCCGGGGGCTGAAGTGGGGTCGAAATCCCTTGGCGCTGGCGGTAGCGGCGGCAATGGCGGCATCACCTGTCTGGGCACAAGAGCAGCAGGGCGCTGATGAATTGCAGACCATCAAGGTGAATGCCGAGCAGTCGGACGATGTGTACGGTGGTGATGATTTTGGTTATGTAGGGCAGCGCAGCCTGACGGCAACTAAAACGGATACACCGGTAAAAGAAGCACCTCGTGCGGTTTCTATTGTTACCCGTGAACAGATGGATGATCGTGCTTCCGTCAGCATCGCAGATGCGCTGCAGTACACGCCCAGTATCCAGGCCAACTTCTATGGCGAAGATAACAAACAAGACTGGTTTGTTATTCGTGGCTTCAAACAGGCGAACAATGGTTTGTACCGTGATGGCACACGAGTTTATTCCTACGGCTTTTACAGCTGGCAGCTTGATCCTTTTGCCCAGGAGCGTGTAGAAATTATGCGTGGTCCGGCGTCTGTGTTGTACGGACAGACCCCTCCCGGCGGTGTGATCAATGTAATCAGTAAGCGTCCTCAGGATTATTCTTTTGGTTCCGTAACCGCGGAATACGGCAGTTATGACCGCAAGCAAATATCTGTTGATGTAGGTGGGGCGCCCTCTGAAGATGTGTCTTGGCGTGTTATTGCTTTGGGCCGGGAAAACGGCACCCAAGTGGACGACCTGGAAGCTGAGCGCACCATGCTGGCACCGTCTCTAAAACTGGGGCTAGGTGACCGAACTGAGCTGACGCTGTTGGCCTCCTATCAGAAAGATGACTCTGATCCGTACCTGCAGTTTCTGCCATCCAGCGGTACGATTTCTCCAAACCCCAATGGCAAGATTGACGATGATGTTGCCATTGGCAACCTGGATTACGAGAAGTTTGAGCGTACCCAGGTCTCGTTCGGTTATCAGCTGGATCATGCGTTTAATGATTCGACTAGTTTCCAGCAGAGTGCCCGCTACCAGCAGATTGATGTAGATCTGAAGCAAATGTACACATTGGGGTATATGCCGGGCAGTGGCGACTCGCAAGCAATTCGTGGCCTTACTGATGAAGACGGTGACGCCTACGGCGTTAACCTGGATAACCGTTTGATTCATACGTGGTCGATTAATAACGTCGAGCATACCTTGCTGGCAGGGCTTGATTATCAAAGCCTGCACATTGATGGCAAAAGTTTTGGTGATCCGTTGATGGGGTACGAGGCTGCGCCGGGGGTGTTTGCGCCTGCGACGTTGAACCCCTTTGACCCACAGTATCGCGATGCCAGTGAGCTGACCCCGGTTTCCTGTAATTTCAGCACTCTTGTGTGTACCGAAGTAACGGAGCGGCAGCGCACCACTATCGATGCGTATCAGGTGGGTGGTTACCTACAGGATCAGATGAAATTTGATAACCAACTGGTGCTGACCGTTGGGGCTCGTTTTGACCGCGCCAGTAGTGAGATCGAGAATAAATCCACGGGTGTTGAGCAGAACATCGACAACGATAAATGGACCGCCAACGCGGGCCTCGCGTGGTTGATAAATGATAACGTGACCGCGTACACCAGCTATTCGCAGTTTTTCCAGCCAATTCTCCAGCTGGATCAGAATGGCGAAGCAGCTAAGCCTCAGGAAGGCGATCAAATCGAAGTGGGTATCAAGTTCCAGCCGGAAGGCATGGACGGCTACTTCAACGCGGCGGCATTTAAGATTACCCAAGAAAACTTGGCTTCCGGTGCAGCGGGTACACCTGCCTTTAAGCAGATTGGTGAAGTGGAAAGTGAAGGGATTGAATTGGAAGCCGTTACCAATATCACCCCGAGCTTGAGCTTGTTAGCGAATGCGACCTGGATGAACCCGGAAATTGTTTCCGACAGCACCCCTGCTGAAGAAGGCAATCGCCCGGTGAATATTGCGGATACTCTGTACTCTGCCTGGGCTAAATACACCTTCTTGGATGGTCCGCTGAATGGCTTCGCCATTGGCTCCGGCGTGCGTTACGTCAGCGACACCTATGGCGATAATCTTGAAACGCTGAAAGTGCCATCCTATACCCTTTGGGATGCCACGGTGAGCTATCGCTACAAAGACTTCAAATTCCAAGTGGCGGCGAAAAATCTGGAAGACAAAGAGTATGTCGCTACCTGTGATTATTACTGCTGGTATGGCGACCGTCGCAGTGTGATCGGTAGCGTGACGTATGCGTGGTAATGCCCGCCACACCATTATGCTGCTGCCCAACGGGCAGCAGTTGGATGTGTTCGATCAGGAGCTGGCGCCGCAATGGCGGTGCCAGTGTAATGATCAAGATTGGCTGACCGTGGTGGTGGAAGACACCGCTGCCAGGGTTCAGCAGTCCACCGACGATCCGGCCCAATTATGTCGGGCCGCTTGGGCATTTTTTGTCTCGCATGCCGAGGTAAATGCCCTGCAATTCGAGAGCGGCTTTCATGCGGCCTTTATGGTTCATAGAGAGAACCAGGTAGCATGGTTTGAGCGTGACATGCTCTGGCAGCTGCCCGGTGACTGGCTACGACAAGGCGATTCCTTGCCATATCCGATCACTATGATCATGGATGAATCTGGCCGGCGTCACCCGCGACGCCGTCGTAAACCGGTGGGGGAAGTTTACCGCCGTTTTGATACCGATATTCAGGCATGGGTGTCCCTGCGCACGCTGGATATCGAAGAAGATCTGCACCGGTTCATGCGCTGGCAGAACAGTGAGCGCGTGGCCGCCTTCTGGGAACAGAGCGGGACGCTGGACGAGCATCGCGCCTACTTGGAGCGTCAGGCGAAAGAACCTCGGGTGCTTAACCTGATCGGGTGTATTGATAATGAACCCTTTGCTTATTTTGAAGCGTATTGGGCAAAGGAAGATCGCATCGCGCCCTACTACGATGCGCAAGATTTTGACCGCGGGATTCACATGTTGGTAGGTGAAGATCACCACCGTGGTCCGCATAAGGTTAAGGCATGGCTGAACGCGCTTTGCCATTACCTTTTTCTCGATGATTGTCGTACCACAAGGATTGTTTCCGAGCCCCGTTCGGATAACGACAAGATGATTCAACACCTTCAAGCCAGGCGATTTGCCAAGCCAAAGGAGTTTGATTTTCCGCACAAGCGCGCAGCCCTGATGGTGCTGCACCGTGACGCATTTTTTGAGCGTTGTGAGCTGAGCTGAAAATCTCGGTTCGGTTTTTTACCGAACCGCCATGGCGCGCTGCCCACCACTATCCGGCAGCAGGTGGCTGGCATATCGGTAATGCCCGATGTGTCGGTGTATGGATAACCCGGAAACCGTTCGGTTTCCGACACATTGAGGACATACCCCATGAGCGTTCATTCTCAAGAATATGACGTCGTTGGTATTGGATTCGGTCCGGCCAACTTGGCCATTGCTATTGCCCTAGATGAACACAAAGACCTGGATGGCTTGCGTTACTGTTTCCTGGAAAAGCAGCCCCGCTTTGAATGGCATGGGGGCATGCTGCTGGAAGGTACGCGCATGCAAGTGTCATTTCTGAAAGATTTGGCCACTTTGCGCAACCCGGCCAGCCGCTTCACCTTCGTCAATTATCTGCACGACAATAATCGTCTCGACTCTTTTATCAATATGGGCACCTTTTTCCCCACCCGTGTTGAGTACAACGATTACATGCGTTGGTCCGCCGATCAGTTTAAAGAGCATGTGCACTATGGCCAGGAAGTGATCGCTATTGAGCCGGTGGAACAGGGTGGCGAAGTGGAATGGGTGCGTGTTCGTTCACGGAATCCCGATGGCAGTGAGAACGAAATTTTTACCCGCAACTTGGTGATTGGTATCGGTGGGTACCCAAAAATTCCGGCTGTGTTCGCCGGCAAGATGGGTAACAACATGGTTCACTCTTCCCGCTACAAACATGAATACGAGCGTTTTGGTCGCCACGAGACACCGCGTATTGCAGTAATAGGGGCAGGCCAAAGTGCCGCGGAAATCTATCTGGACCTGATGGATCAGTACCCGGATGGCAAGATGGACCTGATCAGCCGCAGTCGTGCCCTGCACCCGGCGGATGACAGCGCTTTCGTGAACGAAATATTTGATCCTGGCTTCACGGATACTATTTACGCTCGCCCGGAAACGGAACGGCAGGATTTTCTCAAACGCTTTAGTCAAACCAACTACGCGGTAGTGGACTTAGCGGAAATTGAACAAATATACGAACGCCTTTATTTGCAGAAAGTGACAGGCAAGGTTCAGCACCGGTTTTTATCCAACCGAGATATCGTTGGTGTGCAGAACGATGGCACCCGTGTGCTGTTGACCCTACGTAACAAGGACACCGGCGTGGAACAGACCGAAGTCTACGATGGGGTGGTGCTGGCTACAGGCTATAACCGCAATGGGCATGAACAATTGCTGTCGCCCATGGCGCACTGGATGTCTGAGCAAGGGGTGGAGCGTTGTTATCGTTTGCCGATGGCGAAAGGCTGCCATGCCAATGTGTTCCTGCAGGGTTGTTGTGAGCAAACCCACGGTCTTAGCGATACCCTGTTGTCGATCCTGGCGGTGCGTTCCCAGGAGGTGGTGGACGCGCTGATAGAACGGCAGAGCCGGCCGATAGCCACGGCCTGCGCGAGTTGATGATTCCTGCTCTGGCCCCCTTGTTTCAAGGGGGCTTCTCTTCCTATGGTTCGTTGTTGCGGTTGGCCGAGCCGAATGATTCGGCCATCCCGTTAATGGACCTGTTTGATGCCCGGCGGTTACGACAGTCGCTATATCAATTTCGCCCTGATCTGGAGAGGGAAGATGAGCGGGCGCTGCTATCCATCTGGAGTAAGTATTATTTCTTGCGCCTGCTGCCCCCGGTGCTGGCCGCTAACCTGATTCTGCAACGTGCACTGCCGCTCGCAGTGGATGCTCTGGCGATAGAGCTGGATGAGCAAGGGCTGCCCGGCGCCTTTGTGTTGCCCAATGAGGGGCAGCTGCTGGTGCCCTCGGAGCACCCGCTTTCTCGGTTTGAGGGAATAATGCGAGACAATCTGCAGCCGGTGATTACGGCTTGGCAGCAGGCGCTGGGGTTGTCCCCTAGGGTGCTGTGGAGTAATGCTAGCCGTTATATTCACTGGTTTACGGGTGAACTGAAAGGCGCCGGCCTGCCAGAGATGCTGTGGTCGCCGGGGCTAGCATTGTTTGCTCAGCCTGCTTTTGAAAACGGTGAAAGGAACCCCTTTTTCGGAGCCTACCAGGACAGGATGAACGCCAATACTGGCACTCTGCTGACGGTGCGTCGCACCTGTTGTATCCGTTTTCGGCTACCGGATACCGCGTTGTGTGAAGACTGCCCACGGCTGTGCCGAAAAGGCATGACCTGAAGCGCACATCTGTTGTGCTTTTCCCCTAAGAAAAGTAAACCTCCTGCCCGTCGCCATATGACACATGATTTGCATGCCTTAGGCCACGCTCAGAGTTGAGCGGTTTTTTCAACACCGGCGTCTTAGCGGGGCAGGGCGATCCAGCTCAAAACACCTTGCTGGCGTTCGCGCCAACGAAACGGAATGATGGTGCCGGCCTTCCAATCCGCGGATAAGGTTTTCAGTAGCGTTAGTGAACGGGAGTCCCGGCGCGTTGCGTCGTGAAAATAAAACCGCTTGCCGGTGATCGGGTAGAGTGCCTTGAATAAACTTTCTTTGGCAGAAAAAATTAAGGTGATGCGGTTGGCACGCTGAATGTCCGATAACCCTTCTAATTGTTCCCGTTCTTCATGGGTCAGAAGTTCGCGGCATAGTCGTGCCGCTCGTTCTGCGCTGAGCCATTGCTCCGTGTCCAGCCCCACGGTTAGCCAATGGCGCGCGTCAGCGACCATGACTTCAGCGATACCCTGGCTATGGGTAATGCTGCCCAGGGTGCCTTCGGGCCATTGCGGGGCTCGATCGGCCCCCAGAGCAGGAATGCCGCTCACGCCAAGCATCGCCAGCGCTTCACGTGCGCACCAACGCCCAGCCAGATACTCGCTTCGGCGTTTCGCCACGGCGGTGCTCAGAGACGGGGGCAAGGGAATGTCTGCCTGAGCAAAACTATCGTCGCAAAGTCGTTCAGGAGCGTAGTGGCAGCCCACGCGCACCAGCCCGGTGGCGAGCTCTTCGCGATGAAGGTGAGTCAGGCATGAAGGGCGATGGAATAATGACATGATTAGCAGCTTTCCCGGTTGCCGGTACTATATCAGAGCTGCCCGGCAGCGAGGAATTTGATCCTCATTAGAATGCCACAACTGTTACACTGGCCACACTGCTTGCTCTGTATCTTGCTGTTTTTTCTTGCCACCTTTGCCACAGGCTACCTCCGTGACCGATTCTTCTTTTGCCTCCCTGCCGTTGACCCCAGAAATGCTCGCTAACCTGGACGCGCTGGGCTACGTCACCATGACCCCAGTACAAGCGCAAAGCCTGCCGTTATTGCTTAAAGGGCACGATGTGATTGCCCAGGCCAGTACCGGTAGCGGCAAGACGGCAGCCTTTGGGCTTGGCTTGCTGCACCCTTTGAACCCGCGCTATTACGGTTGCCAGGCGTTGGTGCTGTGCCCAACCCGGGAGTTGGCAGATCAAGTGGCCGTGGAAATTCGCCGGTTGGCCCGTGGTCCCGGCAATATCAAAGTACTCACCCTGTGTGGTGGGCAACCCATCGGCCCGCAGATCGGCTCACTGGAGCACGGTGCGCAGATTGTGGTTGGCACACCGGGGCGCGTTCTAAAACACTTGAGTAAGGGGACGCTGAGCTTGGACGGGCTGAATACGCTGGTATTGGATGAAGCCGATCGCATGCTCGATATGGGCTTTTACGACAGCATTGCGGAGGTGATTCGGCAGACGCCGCCACGCCGTCAAACCCTGCTGTTTTCCGCCACCTACCCGCCGGGAATCAAGCAGCTGGCAGAAACTTTCATGAGTAATCCCCAGCATGTAGAAGTGGAAACCCTGCACGATAATAGCCAGATCGAGCAGCGCTATTATGAAGTGGAGCCGTTCCAGCGCGAAGAGGCAGTGGCCAGCGCCATTGCCTGTTTCCGTCCAGTATCCTGCGTGGTGTTCTGTGTGACCAAGCAGCAATGCCAGGATGTAGTGAATCAGCTTTGTCGTCAGGGGCTGTCAGCCATGGTGCTCAACAGTGACCTGGAGCAGCGTGAGCGCGATGAGGTGCTCACGTTGTTTGCCAACCGCAGCTTATCGGTGCTGGTGGCCACGGATGTGGCGGCCCGGGGGCTGGATATTGATAACCTGGATATGGTCATCAATGCGGAGTTGTCCCACGAGCCGCAAACCCATATCCATCGTGTTGGCCGCACCGGCCGTGCCGGCGAAAAAGGGCTGGCTATTAATCTGGTAGCCCCCCGTGAATCCCGGCGCGCTATAGCTATTGAACAGTTGCAGGGCGCGCCTTTGAATTGGCATCCGCTCAATAGCCTTAAGCCTCGAGAGGGGGAGCCAATGCAGCCGCCTACCATCACCTTATGTATCGGTGCAGGCCGCAAAGACAAGCTGCGCCCCGGTGATATCCTCGGTGCGCTTACCGGTGATGCTGGCATTGCGGGTAATCAGGTGGGAAAAATTACCGTCACGGATTATCAGGCCTATGTGGCTATCGATCGTGAGAGTGCGGACTTGGCTCTCGAACGATTACTGAAAGGCAAAATCAAAGGAAAAAACCGGCGGGTGAAAAAGCTTTAATTACCAGGCTGAAAAATGGTGCGCTGTGGAACGCGGTGTTGCCGGCGAAGGCTTGCGTCCCTCCACTGGCGCGACCTCAGGAGTCTTTGCCTCCTGCGTGGCGTACATTGCCTACGGCAATTCGCTCTCGCATGCTTCAACCTCCCGTTGGGCGAAACTGGCCGTGAGCGCACCCGCGCAACGTTCTGGCCAAACGCAAATTGCGGCTAAAAGGGAATTGGACACCAATGAACAGCGAAGGGAAATGCCATATGGAGGGGTATAATATGGCGGAGCGGGATTACCACATTGATAAGCAAGGGTATCGGTGGCGGTTATCGCTGTTGGTCGACGGCCTAGAGCTCGGAAGGGGCGTGTTCGATGATCATGACTCCGCCTTGGCGGTGGGGTCGGTGTGGCTCAGTGATGACGAAGCTGATATCGAGACGGTCTTGGCGTCCGTCTCTTGATAGGTGCCCTGGATAGGTACTCGAGTCTCTACGGCCAGCTCTCTGGACTTGCGGCATTCCGTGATCGCTTCCTGCCAGCCATAGCCGTGATCCATGAGGATTATGGCGGCAATGGTGCCGGTGCGGCCAAAACCGCCCTCGCAGTGGATGAGAAATTTCTCCCCCCTCGATATAAGCCGTTCTTGATATCCGTCCGTATTGTTTCCCAATTCTCCGTCCAAGCATTATCCGGGGCCTGTTGATCGGGGATCGGCAGCTTCAGCCAGTGGAAGCGCTGAACAAATTCTTCTGGTAGGTTTGGGACTCCCAGTTCCTGGTATTCAAAGGGTTCCAGAAGGGAAATCACGGAGGTGGTCCCCGACTCTTCTATCGTGATCAGATCCAGCTCCATGTCCCTGTCCCAAACATCGGTCATTGCGGCTGCCTGCTTTTTGCCTGGGCAGGAGGCCAAGCCTGGTTCGCCATTACTCACCTGGATGATGCTGATCATCAGAAATGGAGCGAAACAGAGAGTTTTTGGGCATCCCCACAGGCCAATCCCAGTAGCGTCCCGACAAATCCATCTTGCAATGCGTCCATGTGTGCCCTCCAAATGGCTATCCGCACCCGATCAGGGTGTCGTGGCGTCTCCAAATACCCTTGTGAATAGGTGCTGCTCTGAGTGTTTGGCGGGCAGATAAAGCGCGGTGGGTCTGCCCCGTCCACCCTCGGGGACACCTTCGCCCACCTCTTCAAGTATCTCGGCATTGAGAATGCGCCGCCGGAAAGACTTTTTTTCCAGTTTGGCATCCATCAGTAGCTCGAATGCCTGCTGAAGCTGAGTCAGTGAAAACGGCTGTTTGAGAACGTGAACGGGTAGCACGGTGTAAGCGGTTTTGTTTTTTAGTCGCTCTCGAGCCAGCCTGAGTAATTCCGCATGGTCGAACGCCAGAGGCAACGTGTTGATTTTATCTATCGGCCACCAACGGGCATCTGCCACTGAATCGATGAACTCGGCAGTGGGGGCATGGGAAACCAGCGCCATATAGAGAGCAGTTACGGACCAGCCTCTTGGGTCACGGTGAGCATTGCCGACAGTGGCAACCTGCTCCAGCAGGGGCACATCAACGCCGGTTTTTTCTCGCAGCTTGCGTTTGGCTGTTCCGTGCAGATCTGTGTCTGATGACAGATCAATAAAGCCCCCCGGCAGAGCCCAGCGTCCCTTGTGAGGATGATCGCCGCGCTCCACCAGCAGTACCTGCAAAGTAGATTCATGCAGGGTGAACAGCGCGATATCCACCGTCATTAGCGGGCTGTCGTAATCCTTGGCGTTGTATTGGTCCAGGAACTGCGCTTCGGTAATATCGGAGGTCATGGCTGCCTTGCTATATAGTGGCTATTAGCCAATAATATGTAAGCAGGAGAGTTAACACAACCCTCTGCACGATGTAGAACCGGATGCGGGAAAGACCCGCTAACCCACTCACGGCAAGGAGCTTGCTGTATGCAACGCGAATTCAACTTCGCGGTCTTTATTGGCCGCTTTCAACCCTTTCACTCTGGTCACCTTCAGGTTGTACGTGCTGGCCTGGAGAAGGCGGACAGCCTGATTCTGCTGATCGGTTCCTCCTGGCAGGCCCGCAACCCTCGCAACCCCTGGTCCCACCAGGAACGTGAGCAAATGGTCCGCGCCAGCCTCAGCGCAGAGGACAATGAGCGGCTGCTGTGTCTGCCCTTGATGGATGTGCCCTATAACGATGAGGCCTGGGTGCGCAATGTGCAGAATACCGTGTCTGGAACGGTGACAGCACACTACACGACGCCACACAGGCCTGCCCGGATCGCCCTGATCGGCCACAAGAAAGACCAGACAGGTTTCTACCTGAACCTCTTCCCTCACTGGTCCAGTATCGGAGTCGATAATTACCGGGACATCAGCGCGACTCCTGTACGCGAACGGTTCTTCTCTGCCCAGCCAGAGCCACTAATCGCTTCCATGAAAGAGGCGGAAGTGCTTCCGGCAGAAGTGGCTGATTGGTTACGCGAGTTTGCCGCTGAAGATGACGGCTACCGGCAAATCTGTGAAGAGATCGCCTTTGTGAACAAGTACCGCTCAGCCTGGGAGGCTGCCCCCTATGCGCCGACGTTTGTAACGGTGGATGCGGTGGTGATTCAGTCTGGCCATGTGCTGCTGGTTGAGCGGCGGGCCAGCCCCGGTAAGGGGCTTTGGGCACTGCCAGGTGGTTTTGTGGATCCCCATGAGCGGTTGAAAGATGCCTGCCTCCGTGAGTTGCGCGAAGAGACGCGCCTCAAGATCCCGGCCCCGGTATTGAAGGGCTCGATTCGCCGCCAGGAAGTCTACGATGATCCCTACCGTTCGGCGCGGGGGCGCACCATCACCCACGCTTTCTATATCGAACTGGAGCCCAATGCGTCGCTGCCCAAGGTGAAGGGTGGCGACGATGCCCGTCAGGCGCGCTGGGTGCCACTGGGTGAAATTGACCCAAGAAACCTCTTCGAGGACCACTACTTCATTATTCAGGATCTGCTGGGAGCAGCGTAAGGAGCGGCTTTCAGCCATATACAGAAAAGCGTTGACTTATATAGTGGCTATAAGCCAATATTCATTCACCGGGACGGCAAAATGCCAGAACGGGGCAGCGGATCGCTGCAGAGGGTGCTGGATAGACCGGCACCGACAATCACAGACCGGAGGAACTCCGTCATGCGTAACCTGATTCTCAACACCGATTCCTACAAAATGTCCCACTTCGCTCAGTACCCGCAGGGTGCCGAGTATGTCTCCAGCTACATCGAATCCCGCGGTGGCGTTTACCCCGAGACTGTTTTCTTCGGTCTTCAGGCCTTCGTGAAGGAATATCTGACCCGTCCAATCTCCCTGGCGGACATTGATGAAGCTGATGCGGTTTGCACCGTACATGGTGTCCCATTCAACCGTGAAGGTTGGGAATACATCTTCAATGAGTACCAAGGCTACCTGCCGCTGGAGATTGAGGCTGCGCCGGAAGGTGCCGTGATCCCAACCGGTAATGTCATGGTGCAGGTCACCAATACCGACCCGAATTGCGCCTGGTTGACCAGCTACATTGAGACCGCATTGCTGAGAGCAGTGTGGTACCCGACTACGGTGGCCACAGTCTCTCGCGCTTGCCGAGACGTCATTACCCGCTACATGGAAGAAACGGCTGAAAGCCTCGATGGCTTGCCTTTCAAACTCCACGATTTCGGCGCTCGCGGCGCCAGCTCTGAGGAAGCCGCTGCGTTGGGTGGAGCGGCTCACTTGGTGAACTTCATGGGCACTGACACTCTGTCCGGCATCATGGCCGCACGTCGTTATTACAATGCCGACATGGCGGGCTTCTCCATTCCTGCCGCCGAGCACAGCACGATTACCAGCTGGGGCCGCGATGGCGAAATTGCCGCCTACGCCAACATGATCCAGCAGTTTGGCGGCGAAGGCCGTTTGGTAGCTGTCGTCAGTGACTCCTATGACTTCTGGAATGCCATCGACAACATCTGGGGCGACGAGCTCAAGGAACAGGTCCAGCAGTTCGGCGGCACCTTGGTGGTCCGACCGGATTCTGGTGAGCCGGTCGAGGTGGTTCCGGAAGCTATTGAGCGCTTGATGGCCAAATTTGGGTATGAAACCAATAGCAAGGGGTACCGGGTGCTGCCTGCCTGTGTCCGCCTGATCCAGGGTGATGGCATCTGTGTTCGCTCTATCGACGCCATTCTTGCAGCCATGAAAGCGCGGGGCTTGAGTGCAGACAATGTGGCCTTCGGCATGGGCGGTGAGCTGCTTCAGAAGATCAACCGTGACACCCAGAAGTTTGCCATGAAGGCCTCCGCTATCTGCATCAACGGGGGATGGCGTGATGTCTACAAGGATCCCATCACGGATCCTGGCAAGCGCTCAAAGCGAGGTCGCCTCGCGCTCATCAATGACGAGCAGGGCTACCGAACCGTCCGCGAGGATGCATTGGGAGACCAGCGTAACGCCTTGGTGAAAGTATTCCGTAACGGTGACATGCTGGTGGATTGGACCTTTGATGAAGTGCGCGAGCGCGCCGCAAATAACTAACACAGGGGAAGTGAGATGTTGAGTTTTCGTTATTTCAAGGCAGACCCGACGACCTACGTTCTGCAGTACCGCAAGGGGGCGATCAAGCGCCAAGGCGTAGGTTTGTCGTTCTTCTACTTCGAGCCGAGTACCGCCTTGGTTGCGATTCCGGTAGCGAGCCAGGAAGCCGCCTACATGATGAAGGAATCGACGGCAGACTTTCAGGAAGTGACATTGCAAGGCCAGGTGGTCTTCAGAGTCAACGAGCCTCAGCGGTTGGCGGGAATGATGAACTATACGCTGTCATCGGATGGAAAGGACTACCAGAGCAAAGACCCGGAAAAGCTGGCGGACCGAATTCTCAATCTGGTTCAAGTGATGTTGAGAGCCGAGGTTCAGG
This sequence comes from Alcanivorax sp., assembly GCF_040119285.1. Taxonomy (GTDB): domain Bacteria; phylum Pseudomonadota; class Gammaproteobacteria; order Pseudomonadales; family Alcanivoracaceae; genus Alcanivorax. The sequence continues at coordinate 2,855 of NZ_JBEDTY010000003.1, read as the reverse complement.
CGTTGACCTTGCGTGACGCTCTGGCTGCCTCGAAGCCTCTGGTTCAGTCCGTTGGTGAACAGCTCCGGCAATCCGATCTGTTGGCCAATCTGGGGATTCAGGTCGTGGACTTTGCTATCCAGGCAATCCGCCCGGCACCGGAAACGGCCAGGGCGCTGGAGGCCGCAGCCCGTGAGGCCATGCTGCAGGAAGCGGACGAAGCCGTCTATTCGCGGCGCAATGCGGCGATTGAGCAGGAAAGATCCATCAAGGAAAGCGAACTCAAGACCGAATTGGCGGTAGAGGCCCGCAAGAGGGAAATCCGTGAAAGCCAGATTGAAGCCGACCGGTCGGTAAAGGAAAAGGAGCGGCAGATTCGCCGCGAGCAAATGGATGCCGATGTGGTGCTGGAAGAAGCGCGCCAGCAACTTGTCGATTTGGCCACCGCCAACGAGCGGAAACAGGGCGAAGCCAAGGCGTATGTCATGGAGAAGATGATGGATGCCTTTTCGAAGCTTGATCCTGCTTTTGTTGAAGCCATGGCGGCTTCTGGCATGGAGCCCGATCGGATTATTGCCCAGGCTTTCAAAGGGTTGGCAAGCAATGCAGGCAAGATTGGGCAGCTCAATATCAGCCCTGACTTACTGAATAGCTTGATGGGCAGGGGAAGGAGCGCATGAAGCGCCTGAGTGAGCGAAAGATTGTGCTCATCCATCGGGAAACCCGGCTGGATGGTCTGGTGAGAAGCCACAATACCCGTGAACAAGCCCGGTTTTATGTGACGAGTCGTAACGGTGAATTCGCAGAATACGAGCAGGAAGACCGGTTGCTTAAGGCCTCCTTGGAGGTGCTGGTAGGGATTTTTAAAGCATTTGGCCGTGTCCAGCTTTTGGAGCGGGAATTTCTGCCTAACTTCCTGTTTGGGCCAGAGGATATTGTCGTGGTTGCGGGACAGGATGGTTTGGTAGCCAACACACTGAAGTATCTGAATGGACAGGCGGTATTGGCAATCAATCCTGCGCCGTCATTGTTCGATGGGCAATTGTTGCCATTCCAGGTCGCTGATGCTGAAGAGATCATTGCAGCGGTTCTCAGAAATGATACCCGTTACAAATCGATTTCCATGGCAGAAGCAACATTCAATGATGGGCAAAAGCTGCTGGCCGTGAATGATCTCTATATCGGGCCCAGGCTCCCTGTTTCTGCTCGATACGAGATTGCCTATGCTGGAAGGAAAGAACTTCAATCTTCGTCTGGGGTGCTCGTCTCAACGGGGCTGGGGTCAACGGGTTGGCTTCGCTCGGTATTGACCGGGGCATCAACAATTTCTGGTGGGTCGGAGCGCCAAGAAATACTGGAAAATGGTATCGCATGGGATACCGATGAACTGGTATTCAGTGTCAGGGAGCCGTTTCCGTCTCAGATGACGGGAACGGACATTGTGTTCGGAAAGATTGAGCGGAAAGAGTGCCTGACGCTCACATCCCGTATGGCTGATGGGGGTGTTCTATTCTCAGATGGCGTTATTGGGGATGCTATCGAATTCAACTCGGGGATGGCTGTAGAGATTAGGCTGGCCCAGCAGGCTGGGAATTTGATTGTGTAGATTGTCAGGATATGTGATACGCCTCTAGGCATAGTCAGGATAAAGATTAAGGTAAGTTGGAACTAAAAATAATGCATGCTGTGGTTTGTCGTTATTTTCCGGCTAAGCACTATAGACGAAAGGAACTCGGTGTTTTTCTTCAACAAACCTGACTTTTTTAGGTCAACAAATAGAAAATTTAAAAGCCCTGATTTTTAGTGGGTTACACCGATCCAATCCTTATGTTGCCTGCCGACATACAGTAGTTGGTAGTAATCAATTTTTTTGAGTGAATTCTCAGACTGATATTGTGAACACCGTAAGCGGTCCCGTCGTATTGATGCGTAGCGCGTAGCGCGTAGCGCGTGGCTCTGAAGGCGATGGCGAATCGCCTGTTTAGGCAGAGTAGACGCTCAGCAAGAAGCTGGGCGATACAAGGGTTTCTAATGAGCAAGGGGGGAAGTCGGCTTCTTAAAGGTGCGCAGTTTGATGCGTGAATTTGGGTTGATCTGCAAGTAGCCCAGGGCACATGGTTACAAGCAGGCGACGGTGGAACGGCCGGATATCCCTCCTCTGGATCGAGAGCTTGCCGTGGCGCAGCCGAATCAGGTGCGGTGTGGAGATATTGCCTATACCTGGACGTAGCAGTACTGGAGCTATTTAGCAGTGGTGTTTCGATCTCTACGCCCGCAGAGTTGAGAGTTGGGCCGCGTCAAGCGGTGTTTTTGGCGCTGCTGGCTGCAGCAAGGCATGAGCCGGCGGGGCAATTGCTGGGAAAATGCACCGATACAAAGGCTATTCCGGAGCTTCAAGTCAGAGAGGGTGCCTGCAATGGGCTGCCACGTCTTGCCTGAGGCAAAGAAAGATATCGGTGATTACCTCATGGGTGCTACAACCAGCACAGATTCCACGTCTTCAACGGTGACCTCGCTCCCCCTGTGGCTGAAGAAAAACGGAAACCACTGTCCGGACTCATTAGATCACCACACAGTACACAGGTGTTGTCTACTGCCGGCTTGTCGGTCGGTCATTGCCTAGACTGAGAGCCAGAAACCCATCTTTCCACTCAAAGTTCGCTTCTTTCATGAAAAAGGGTTTGACTCCCGGAGCGAACTCTCTAGAATGCGCACTCCTCGACGGGGCAACGACGCGAAGCAGCGCGGCGCCACGGGTGAGACGCTCTTTAACAATCAGGCAAGCAAACGTGTGGGACCTGTTCGGGATGGGATCTTTAAGAGATTTCAGTTCTGAACGAGTCAACAAAGTTTTTGTTAATTCAGATGATGAACTG